>JAQUTS010000185.1 GCA_028694275.1 Candidatus Gastranaerophilales bacterium | reverse complement strand
CAGGCAGAACTCACATAATGACTTACATCAAAACGAGATCTGAAATTTTGGCATAATAAAAGCCCCTATGAATCGACAGTTCTGACAACAGGCAGAACTCACATAATGACTTCCATCAAAACGAGATCTGAAATTTTGGCACAATAAAAGCCCCTGCGAATCGACAGTTCTGACAACAGGCAGAACTCACATAATGACTTCCATCAAAACGAGATCTGAAATTTTGGCATAAAAATAGCCCCTATGAATCGAGTTTTGATACCTGCGGAGTCTCGCAGGTGGGCATCTCCCTGTACAGTTCGCCGTTTCCTAAATATTTCATAGGTATACTTTGCTGTACGAGCGTCAGATTCCCTTTAGATAAAATTGAAGGATCAAAACTGAAGACCCACAGAGGCTAATGTTATTTTTGCATATTTTTTTGGGTTTGGCAATAACTCCAAAAAAAAAGCCCCAAGAAGACTTGAGGCTTTTTTATATCTGTTATTTTTTTGCTCCTGTAGAGTTTGTTTCTACAAACTCTTACGTCGCCATCGTCCAGTAAAAAGCGAAATTTATCATTTACGCTTTTTACATCCGATAATTTTATGTTCCAAGCTGCCAGCTGTTTAGGTATTCTTCCATATCAGCTGTCAGTGTATCAATCTCAATACCCATTGATTTTAGTTTCAATGTTGCGATATTGATGTCATTTTCTTTTGGAAGAACATAGAATTTGTTTTCCAAGTTTTGACGATTTTTAATAATAAACTCAACACCAAGAGCCTGATTTGAGAAGCTCATATCCATAACACTTGCAGGGTGACCTTCTGCAGCAACAAGATTGACCAAACGACCTTGTGCCAAAACATAAACAGAACGGCCATTATCAAGTTTGTATTCTTCCAATGACGGTCTAATTTGTTTAATGGAGTTAGTTCTTGTTTTCAAAGCTGCTACGTTAAATTCATGATCAAAGTGTCCTGCATTTGCAAGCATAGCTCCGTCTTTCATACTCATCATATGTTCAAGATCAATAACGTGACGGTTTCCTGTGATTGTCAAGAACAAATCACCGACTTTTGCAGCTTCTGCCATAGGCATTACGCTGTAACCTTCCATTACTGCTTCAAGAGCTTTCAGTGGATCAACCTCTGTAACAATTACATTGGCACCAAGACCTCTTGCGCGCATCGCACAACCTTTTCCGCACCAGCCGTATCCAACGATAACAACTGTTTTGCCTGAAAGAAGGATATTTGCTGCACGAATGATACCGTCAAGCGCACTTTGGCCTGTACCGTATCTGTTATCATACAAATGTTTTGTCAAAGACTCATTAATCCCGACAGCAGGCCAAGCAAGTTGTCCTGAAGCTTCAAGAGATTTAAGACGAATTATGCCTGTTGTTGTTTCTTCTGTTGAACCGATGATTTCTGATAGTTGCTCAGGACGGTTTTTGTGGAAGTTACAAACGGCATCACCGCCATCATCAACAATAAATTGAGGATGGAAGTTGAATAATTCTTCAACGTGGCGTCTGTAAGTTTCAGTATCTTCACCGGAATAACCAAAAACAGCCGCACCGTAGTCTTTTACCAAAGATGCTGCTACATCATCTTGAGTAGATAATGGATTTGATGCAACCAAAAGGATTTCTGCTCCGCCTTCTTGCAAAGTAATACCCAAGTTTGCAGTTTCTTTTGTTATGTGATTACAGATACCGATTTTTATACCTGCAAAAGGTTTTTCTTTTCTAAATCTTTCTTTTATCTGACACAATACAGGCATATCACGCATTGCCCATTCTATTTGCTTCTTGCCTTGTTCTGCCAAAGCTAAATCTTTAATGTCGAAATCTAGCACTTTCATGGTTTCTCCTATTATGTTTTTAATAAATTATTTTCCTCTAACATCTTAGCAAAAAACAACAAAATTGTTCAAAATTTTCTTAAAATACTTATTAAAAAGACACATTTCAATCAGATGAATGATTACAAAACATGGCGAAACTGTACAATCGTATATATAACAGAGGGAGTTAGTTTTGGTTGTTTATAAATGGATGTAATTAACCTTGGGCAAAATCAAAAAGTGAGAAAGCTCTCAGAGGAAGAACTGAGAGAGCTTTGGGTTGAATATTTAGATGACAAAGAAGGCAAAAAACACCTTCGTGACACATTAATTATTCAATATCTTCAATTAGTAAAATACGTAGTAGGCCGTATTCGCGTAAATTTGCCGAGTTCAATCTGCACAGATGACTTGGCAGGCTATGGCGTAGAAGGCCTTATTGACGCTATTAACAAATATCGCCTTGATAAAGGTGCAAAATTTGAAACATATGCTCTTACAAGAATTCGCGGTGCTATAATTGACAAAGTAAGAAGCCAAGACTGGGTTCCAAGAGTTGTCAAACAAAGGCTCAAAGTAATACAGCAAGCAACTCAAGTCCTCTCCGACAAACTCGGCAGAGCTCCCAACGCAGAAGAAATCGCAGCCCATTTAGAAACAACCGTAGATAAAGTACAAGAGATTATAGCAGATGCACATAAAACATCTGTTTTATCACTTTATGAAAAGAAAGACCTCTCCAACTCTGACAGTACAGAACTTATAGACACAATCCAAGACTCCAAAGCGGCAACTCCCCTTGAACAGCTTGAAGAAAAAGACTCAAAAAAAGAACTCGAAAGAGCCCTCTCAAGGCTTCCTGAGAGAGAAA
>JAQUTS010000036.1 GCA_028694275.1 Candidatus Gastranaerophilales bacterium | reverse complement strand
TTGTCCATTCAAATAGATAGTTGCCCGATTGAATGTAGCCTTCTCAAAAGACAAATATAAAGGTGAATAACTCATCTTTTTATGAAAAGTAAAATCCATCTCAACATATTGCATGTAATGATTTTGAGTATCTTCGATCTGCTCTAAATCAGGCCAATTTTCATCTTTTGGAGTAAGGCCCCCTTTTATTTTCCAAACAAAATCACGCTCAGGCAAGCTCCCAAAAGACAAAAGCCCCCTTGGAAGATTGGTATCATTGCTGAATCCCTTATCAAACCCAAGATTTTGAATCAAGATAGTAAGCTCATTTTTTTCTTTAAAGAAAGACTTATCAGGCATAATAGTAACACATTCTTCTCTTTCATAAAGATGCTCATAGCAATAACTGTTATGCTCAAAAATCTGCTGTCCGTTCAAATAAAGCGCAAAACAATGCTTGGCGCAAATATAAAAAGTATCAACCGTGCCATCAAAAGTGGTTTTATACCAAATAAACTCATTGTAGATTTTGTTGGTAAAAGAATCAGTACCCCCATCACACACAGGCCAAGAAGCCTCAACGAAAGGTATATCAATCTCTTTGGCGCAATATGCCGATCGAAACCTCGTAACCTCAAAGTGCGGTTTTTTCTCATCAAAATCTATCCTGCGCTCAGAATAAGTTTCAAGATCATAAGTCTTGATTGTGGCACTTTGTGAAACGGCCAGTTCGTTTTTATTAGGCCAAATAAAATCCGCCCCAAAAATGAATTTATTATCCAAAATCCAAGTCTTGGCCGCTGTTTGTTTTTTGAGGAAAATAAACTCGGTTTGTTTACCAAAACGAGTAAAAGATGCTTTGGCAAAATCAAGATCTTCGATGTCATTAAAATTCAAAATAACAGAATTCACTTCTTCTTTGTATGAGAGTTTTTCATCCAAAGAAAATGTATCATAATCAGAAATTTTGATCGAATTATCTTCTTCCAAAATCAAAATCACTGCTTCTTTATCTTCTGTGGCAATTTTTCCAAAAATACTCAAAGAAGAAAGATCAATTTTGCACCCTTTCAACACAAGATTATAAGGAATAATTTTCATATCATAAGGCTGCAATTCAAAGTTGAAATCAAATGCACCGACTTTTTGCACATCGGGATTGAGGTTTCGTATAAAAATCCAATTGCAAAGATTGATATGATCGCGACGTGTTTTGATAAAAAGCTTATCATTAGGCCTTATTACAAGAGGATTTTCGCACGCATCTGTTGCAGAAAAATTAAATGCATCCAAAAAGTAATTTATTTCCTTCGCTTTGTAATAATTTGCCTGAGGGATACCGTTTTCGGCGATAGGAGCGGCAAAATCATAACAAGAATAAACCTCATCACACGCCATATCATCCCATGATGTACCGCCTGCGCCCATATAATGGTTAAACATCGTGACACCTTGCGAGAGAGCTGTTTTGGTCACTATATTAATATGTTCATCACCCAATGACTCCCGAATATGCTTATAGCCATAAGATGAGCACCACTTATCAAACCAGCCTGATTGCATCTCAGCGATGAATAACGGCGCATCAGTCTTATACATTCTGATAGTCTCTTCAAGATGATCAAGCGTATCAAAGCAAAAATCGGTCTCTTCTCGCCAATTGTGCTCAGGTGAAATATAAGGATATGTATCACACGCATAAATATCAACCACATCGGCATAAAGTCCGGCGCAATACGCATCATTGTGAAAAAGAGGTACATTAATCCCCTTTTTTCGAACCATTGTATAGAGCTCTTGCATATAATCAGGCTCCATCATATTGGTCGAGTATTCATTTTCAATCTGAAAAGCGATAATATTATCAAATTTGTTCAAAATAGGAATAATCTGATCATACCACTCCTCAACAAAAGCCATATACTCAGGCGAACGGACATAATTACCGTCAAGTCGATTGCGAGGTATGACATCTTTATTGGCAACAAGCCAAAAAGGCAATCCGCCTGCTGCAGTCTCCGCATTGATAAAAGGCCCGGGTCTTGCAATCACAAAAAGCCCGAGCTCACGGGTGATTTCAAGCAAACGTGAAACATCTTTTATATCAGAAAAATCATACTCACCTTCTTTTTCTGAATGGTAATTTGCACAAAAATACAAATCAACAGTATTATACCCTGCCGCTTTTAACTTACGCAGACGATCTTTCCATGTTTTTTCACCGGGACACCTAAAATAATGCAAAGCCGCGCTTTTGATAAAGACAGGCTCATTATCAACGATGAGTGAATGCTTGTTAAAAGAGATTTCCATAAGAGTATTTTGCCGTTTTTTTCAGTTTTGGTCAATATCTTGAGGGCTAAATACTTCTTATACTATACTGACAGCCGCAATAGGCCTGCCTGAAAAGATTATAATTTTTCGAAATCTCAAGACTTTTTTTAAAACCGTCATTTTTCTTAAAATTTCTTTCCAAAAAATCCACCCCGTATTTTTGACAAAGAGATTTTCCTATCTCATTTATCACCTTTGAGTTTTTGTGCGGACTTATTGTCAAAGTGGTGCAAAAATAATCAAAACCCCGTTCTTTTGCGTACTTGGCAGCCCTATCAAGACGCATTTCGAAGCATACAGCGCACCTTTTTGCTCCTTCCGGTTCTTTGGCCAAAGGCTCGCACAAACTATGCCATAGCCCCTCATCGCCTTCTTCGATAACAAGTTCATAACCTTTTTTTTTGCAAAAAAGAATCAGCTCTTCTTTTCTTGTAAGATACTCTTGCTCGGGGTAAATATTCGGATTATAAAAATAGACGACAGGGTCAAATCCTTCTATAATCAACTCTTCGATCGAATTTGTAAGACAAGGCGCACAACAAGCGTGCAGAAGGACTTTATTTGACGACATCTTTATACTCCGAAACGATGGCATAGAGCTCATCATAAGACAAAAAATAATTATAAATTTTGACACCGATTTTGGCAGAAGGAGTGGAGTTGATTCCTGTATCAACAGCCTGTTTGATATTATCATCAAGCTCTTCTTTTATTTTTTGAGAATGCGCATCTTTATATAGTTTTTCTGTATCAAGGCCATGTTTTTTAGCTACGCGCAGGATATTTTTTTCGCTCAAATTATCGCTATGTTCAAACAACAAACTGCTCATCATAACATATTTGCCCTGCTCTTTAGCCGCCAGAGCATACCTTGCAGCCTGGCAGCTATTATGAAACCCCCGACCTTTAACGCGAGGGTTACATGTTTTATCCATAGGATACTCTATTCTATCAATCCTCAGCCCATCAACCTTTCCCGCAAGTTTATGCGTCTCCGTGTTCATCCTTGCACAATACGGGCAATTGTAATCACTATAAACATAAAGCCGCAGATGGGAATTTCGATCCCCCAAAACATTCCCCCTATCCAAAACATCTTGAGCAGAAGGAACCATAATTTGGGTCTGATTGACAAAAATGAACAAAACCAAAGCCAAAAGACTCATAAAAGGTAATAAAATCTTGTTTTTTGGATTTTTAATAAAAGCCTTAAAATCATCAACGGTATTTTTAATGCTCTCAGACAATGGCTGACGAGCCAAAACAATGAATATCAAAGCATTTATACCGTATGTCATATAGCAAAGTATACATATTTTATGAATTTGGAAATTGGACACATAAGCCAAAGTGACTGACACAAAAAGTGAAAATATTGCCATAAGATGAATATAAGACAAAGGGTGAGTCAGGTTTTCAAAGTGTTTTCTGAAAAAACTGAACTTTTCACGCAGCTTATCCAAAGCCAAAAGCCCCAAAATAGCAACGTAAAAACCAAAGCCATATAAAGCAAGTGGTATCCCCAAAAAATGAGAAAACTTCGACTGTGCGACACCGTTACAGTCCATAACATTATTAATAGAACAAAAATGCCCGGTGGTTCCTGTCATAAAATTGGCATCAAAATAAATTTGACTGAGCTTGAAAGAAATTATCAATCCTAAAAGACTCAATATAAAAACAAGTATTTTTTTCATAACTTCCACCTTAATCCTTATTCTCTATTTTAGAAGATTCAGATAAAATTTTATCCGACTAAAGTAGCGTTTTTAGAGGCGACTTTATTCAACAAAAGTCCAAATGAAATACTGTCTATAATGGCCATATAACTTGCCTCGCCTATATTTGGGCTAACTCCTACTGTATCCCATCTGTTGTAACCGTCTGTTGTTTCCATATGCACGCGGGTTCTGGCACCTGTGCCGTCTTTACCGTCCACAATCCTGACTTTAAAATCACTGAGTTTAAATTTTTCGATTTCAGGATAAATATTGACCAAAGCTTTACGAATCGCTTTATCCAAGGCATCAACAGGGCCATTCCCCTCTGATACTGTGTGAATAATTTCATCTTCGATTTTGATTTTGATTGAGGATTCTGCTGTGATATCATTCATGCTCTCATGGAAAGTATCCGTAATCATACGAAAACCCATAAGCTCAAAATATCTTTGACGCAAGCCCAAAATATCCATCAACATAAGCTCAAATGATGCATCTGCGTTTTCAAAGGTAAACCCTTCCCACTCAAGGCGTTTGATGTGCTCAATGATTTTTGGAAGCTCCTGTTCTGAAACTTTTGTCCCGAGGCGAAGTTTTTCAAGCTTGATGCGAAGTGATGCCAAACCTGCTTGATCACTGACCAAAATCCTACGATTATTGCCGACATCCTCAGGTGAAATATGCTCATAGGTACTTGAATTTTTGCGAACACCGCTCGCGTGAATGCCAGCTTTATGGGCAAATGCGCTTCTGCCGACATAAGGAGCATTTTCATAAAGGCGTTTGTTTGCTATTTCACTGATTTGACGTGCAGTATGGGTGAGTTTTTCGATTTTTTCAGCAACCACATCATAACCAAGCTTCAACTGCAAAGTCGGAATTACAGAACAAAGATTCGCATTTCCGCATCTTTCCCCGTATCCGTTTATTGTACCTTGCACCTGCATAGCACCTGCTTCAACAGATGCAACAGCATTTGCAATCGCCATATCAGAATCATTATGAGAATGGATACCGATTTTGGCATCAACGAGCGTTTTTTGGACAAAATTTGTTATTCTATAGACCTCGTTATTAATACAGCCACCATTAGTATCGCAAAGAATAATTCTGTCAGCACCCGCTTTATGGGCAGTTTCTACAGCTTTTATTGCGTAATCGGGGTTGTTTTTGTACCCGTCAAAAAAATGTTCCGCATCAAAAAATACTTCTTTTCCAAATGATTTGAGGTATTTAACACTGTCATAAATCATTTTGAGATTTTCTTCATTCGTCGTGTTGAGAGCATGCTCAACATGAAAATCCCAGGTTTTGCCAAAAATTGTAATCGTATCCGTATTGGATTCCAAAAGTCCTTGAAGAATTTTATCTTCTGATGGCAAAACATCAGGACGTCTTGTGGACCCAAAAGCAACAATACGGCTATGCTTTAAATTAAGTTTTTGAACCTGTTCAAAAACCTCTATGTCTTTAGGATTTGACCCGGGCCAACCTGCCTCAATATAATCAACGCCAAGTTCATCCAAAAGCTCGATTATTTTTAGCTTATCATTAACCGAAAAGGCAATTCCCTCTGATTGTGCACCATCTCTGAGTGTTGTGTCGTATATTTCTATTTTGCGCATTTGAAATCCTTTTTATGAGTGTATTATAGCAAAAAGTTGACCGATTAAGTCAACTTTTTGCTTTTAGAATTAAGTCTTTGATAAGAATTAATTCTTTTTCTTATCAATAATTTTGTTGTCTTTTAGCCAACTCATCATTGAACGAAGCTCCGCTCCGACTTTTTCAATCTGGTGATTTTCGCCTTCAGCTTCCCATTTTTTGAAGTTTGGTTTGCCTGCTTCGCACTCGGCGATCCAATTTTTGGCAAAAGTACCGTCTTGAATGTCTGATAAAACCTGCTTCATGGCTGCTTTTGTATCAGCAGTGACAACTTTTGGTCCTGTGATTAAATCACCCCACTCAGCTGTGTTAGAGATTGAATATCTCATCTCAGAAATACCGCCTTCATACATCAAATCAACAATAAGTTTCATCTCGTGCAAGCACTCAAAGTATGCCATATAAGGTGAATATCCTGCTTCTACAAGAGTTTCAAAACCTGTTTTGATTAATGCAGAAACCCCACCGCACAAAACAGCCTGTTCACCAAAAAGGTCAGTTTCTGTTTCTTCACGGAAAGTAGTCTCGATGATACCTGCTCTACCGCCACCGATTAATGAAGCATAACCAAGAGCGATTTCTTTAGCATCGCCTGTTGCATCTTGATGAATAGCGATAAGAGTCGGAACACCTTTGTTCTTTTCATATTCAGCTCTTACAAGGTGCCCTGGGCCCTTTGGTGCTACCATAACAACGTTCACGTCTGATGGAGGAACAATTTGTCCGTAATGAATAGCAAAACCATGACTAAACATCAAAGTTTGACCTGCTCTTAAGTATGGAGCAATTTGCTCAGCGTAAACTTTTCCTTGGAATTCATCAGGAATAAGAATCTGTACAACATCAGCCCACTGAACAGCATCTTCTACACTTACAACATCCAAACCTGCATTTGAAGCTTTCACTGCAGATTCTCCGCCAAGTCTTAGACCTGCTTTTACAGTTGCTCCGCTATCTTTCAGGTTCAGGATTTGTCCGCAACCTTGTGAGCCATAACCAATCACAGCCACTTTTTGAGAAAGAATTTTTGCTGTGTTAATGTCTTTGTCGTGATAAATTTTTAATTGTGTAGTTGTAGTCATGTTGACCTCCTTTATATTCCTACGTTTTGTTTTACGTTAATAAATTCGTTTTCCCTCGAGATTACGACCTTGCCTGAGCGGACAAGTTCTTTGATGCCGAAAGGTCTAAGGAGTTCGATAAAAGTTGCAATTTGGCTTTCATTTCCGATAGCCTGAAGAGTGTATACACGCGGTGTGATATTGACCACTTTGCCCTCGGATACTTCGACCACTCTCAAAACATCTGAACGAGTTTCTTCTTTGACATTGACCTTGCAAAGCACAAACTCACGATCAATACAGTCTTCACTTGAAAACTCAACAATCTTGATGGTGTTTATAAGGCGATTAAGCTGTTTTGAAATCTGCTCGATTACCGCATCATCACCGAACGTAACAATTGTCACCCTGGAAAACGCAGGATCAAGAGTCGGAGCTACTGTCAAACTCTCGATGTTATAGCCGCGGCCTGAAAAAAGCCCTGAAAGACTGGATAGTACACCTGCCTCATTTTGAACCAAAACTGATAATGTATGTCTGTGTTTACTCATTTTTAGTCCTCACACTTGCATTCATTTGACAAAAGCACCTGATTGATAGGTTTCCCTGCCAAGACCCACGGATAAACCATCTCAAAAGGCTCAACGATAAAGTCCATAACAACAGGCCCAGGATGGTTGATTGCCTCTTGAATAGCTCCTTCAAGTTCCTCTTCTTTTGTCACTCTAATACCTTTAATGCCGTATGATTCTGCCAGTTTGACAAAATCAGGCGAAGAAATCTTGGTGTGAGAATAATGCTTATCGAACATTTTTTCTTGCCACTGACGCACCATGCCAAGATACCCGTTATTGATGATAGCGATTTTAACAGGCAAATTGTAATCAACACAAGTTGCAAGTTCTTGAATATTCATCTGAATACTGCCATCCCCTGCAATATTGAAAACAAGTCTGTCTTTTTGCCCTACTTGAGCACCCATAGACGCTGGAAAGCCAAAGCCCATAGTCCCCAAACCACCGGATGTAATCAAACGACGCGGTTTGTTAAACTTGTACAACTGAGCCGTCCACATTTGGTGCTGGCCGACTTCTGTTGCAATGATAGCATCTTTATCTTTTGTCATTTCATAGATTTTTTCGATGACATTTTGCGGATGAAGCTTATCTGTATTGGTCACAGGCATTGCACGTTTTTGTTTCCATTCATCAATTTGCTTAATCCAAGCTATTTTATCATCAGGATAAATATTAGGCTGCGATGCATCATACATATCAAGCATAGAACGCAAAACGTTTTTGGAATCTCCGACTATCGGAATATCCACTCTGACGTTTTTACCTATAGAACAAGGGTCCACATCCACATGGATAATCTTGGCATCACGGGCGAATTTTTTGACATTACCTGTAATTCGATCATTGAATCTTGTACCTACAGCAAACAAAACATCGCAATTAGATACAGCCAAATTAGCCCAAAAATTCCCGTGCATACCCATCATTCCAAGAGAAAGAGGATTATCGGCAGGAAATGTTCCAATACCCATAAGAGTGTTGGTAACAGGGATTCCCATTTTGTTTGCCAACTCTGTTAGCTCATTATAGCCTTCTGTCGGAATCACACCGCCACCTGATATAATGACAGGACGTCTTGCGCGGCACAAAAGCTCAAGAGCCTTCTCACACTGACGCGGATGGCCGACATAATTTGGGTTATACCCTGGCAATTCAATCTTATCAGGAAATTTGAGTTCTGTTTTGTTTCCGATTACGTCTTTTGGCAAATCAATCACAACAGGGCCTGGCTTTCCGGTAGTTGCAATATGAAATGCGTGTTTGATGACTTGCGGAAGTTTTTTAATATCTTTCAAAAGGTAATTGTGTTTGCAGCAAGGACGTGTGATACCAACGATATCAGCCTCTTGGAAAGCATCATTGCCGATTTGTGTAACAGCAACCTGCCCTGTCAAAATAACAAGCGGATACCCGTCATAATAAGCATTTGCAATCCCTGTGATTGCATTTGTTGCCCCGGGGCCTGATGTCACTATAGCCACACCTGCTTTGCCAGTGGCTCTTGCATAGCCTTCTGCTGCATGGATTGCAGCTTGTTCGTGGCGAACAAGATAATGTTTTATAAAATCACAATGAAAAAGCTCTTCATAAATACCGAGCAAAACACCGCCCGGATAGCCAAAAATCTCGTCTACGCCTTCATTTCTGAGACATTCTAAAAGTACTTTGGCACCATTCATCGTTTCTTTTTTTACTTTTGTTTCTATTTCTGCCATAATCTCTACCTTTTTATAATTATTCTATGCTTTTAGAATCAATTTTGCAAAATTTCTCTTGCCTGATTGAAGAATTATTTCATTTTTGTTACCAAAATCGACATTTTTTGAAATATCTGCAATCTTTTCCCCATCAAGCTTCACGGCACCGCCTTGAAAAAGTCTTTTCGCTTCGCCTTTACTCTGCGCAAAACCAATTTCAACTATCAAATCAAGTAAACTTGCACCATTTTCAACTGTTACTTGCTGAATATCATCAGGAATACATTTTTTTTGCACCACATTGATGAAATTCTCCTGCGCTTTTTGCGCAACATCCACTCCGTTGTACAGTTCTGTGACTTTTAGCGCAAGTTCCATTTTGATATTACGAGGATTTTCTGTCTTCAATCTTGATTTTATTATTTCGAGTTCCGGATTTGAAATATCTGTCAAAAGTTCATAATATCTGATAATCAATTCATCAGGAATTGACATCAATTTGCCGTACATATCATTAGGTGCTTCTGTAATGCTGATACAGTTTTCAGGGTATGACTTAGACATTTTGATAACGCCGTCCGTACCTTCTAAAAGAGGGAGCAACATAACCATTTGAGGTTCTTTTTTGGCACCGTAAGCGAGTTGAATTTCGCGCCCCAAAAGCACATTGAACCTTTGATCCGTACCGCCGAGTTCAATATCAGATTCAACAACTACAGAATCATAAGCCTGCATCAACGGATAGAAAAACTCATGCACACTGATTGGCTTGCCCTCAGAATATCTTTTGGCAAAATCATCCCGCGCCATCATCTGAGCGACGGTAATTTTGGATGCTAATTTGAGCATATCGGCAAAACCAAGAGGATGAAGCCAAGTAGCGTTATTAGTCACCTCGGATTTTTCCATATCAACGATTTTGCCCATCTGATCAAAATACGTTTTGGCATTTTCATCAACTTCTTCTTTGGTAAGACTCGGACGTGTATTGGATTTGCCTGATGGATCGCCCACCATAGCAGTCGCCCCGCCTACAATCAAAACAACCTGATGACCAAGGTCTTGGAACTGTTTGAGTTTTCGCATAACAACACTATGCCCCAAATGCAAATCAGGACGCGTAGGATCAAGCCCCAACTTTATGCGCAAAGGACGATTTTCATCATGTGCTTTTTGAAGTTTGAGCGCAAGTTCATCAACTCCGCCCGGCAAAACTTCGCACGCACGTGCAAGCTCTTTGGCCTGGGTTAAAAATTCTTCTCTTGGTGTTATCTTTTCCATCTTAAGCTCCTTGATACGGCAAATCTTCCGTATGAAAATTCTACCGTATCAAGGAATTAAATCAAACATGCAATGCTAGTTTTTCAGACTTTCATAACCCGCGTTAATAAGTCTGTCCAAAGCCTCATTCTCACTGAGAGAATTATCCGCCGCATATTGTTTTATTTTTTCCACAGTTGATTCTTGGATTTGCTTTGTGATGGTTTTTCTTTCTTCAAACATCTTTGGCCTGCCTGCACCACAGCGTCTGCCGCCCCATGGTCCTCGTCCGCCGCCTCTGCCATAGCCTCCACCACCAAAACCTTGTCCGCCTTGACCTCTTCCATGATGAAATCCGCCATTAGGCCCAAACCCATTGCAATAGCCTTCTTCAACAAATTCTTTTTCTGATTCTGTCAAAATTTCCTCATAAAGCTCTGGGGATTTTTCTTTAATCGCGTCCATTAATTCTTTTTTTGTTCTTTTCATAACTGTACTCCTCTGTGATTTTGTAAAAATAATTTGATTAATGCTTTCTATAATCAAGTTAACATAGTTTTTTGATTAATGCAAGTGTTTTTCAAAAATAATCCTTAAAAAGCAAAAATACTCTATACGGAGGTGCTAAAAAGAGTCCAAAAATAAGACAATAGACCTTGGTAAAGTCTACTTTGGTTGTTAGTTATGCCCTTTAGATATCGACTCGAAAAGATTCTGAACTTCAGAATTCGCAAAAAAGACGAGCAATTAGAAAAAGTTCGAAAAGCTCAGATGGAAGTAGCGCGGGTTGAAGGGATGATAAGGGCTAACATAGAGCAAATCCACAAAACCAGAGACGGAATGAAACTGGCGGATGCGATGATGCTGCAGCATTATGACAACTTCCTCCAAAACCTCTATCAAAAAGACCTTGATCTTAAAGAAAGAAAAAAAGCAGCAATAAGATACCTGCAAGAACAAATAGAACTTCTACAAGAAAGAGAAAAAGAGGTAAAAGTTCTAGAAAAACACAAAGAAAAAAAACTCGAAGAATACAAGGAAGAAGAAAAAAAACTGGAGCTGAAACAACTAAACGAAACAGGATCCCTAAGGCATTTTGCCCGTACAAAAGAAGAACAGCAAGAAGAGCTGGAAGAATTAATCAAGTTAGGAATAGACCCCAATGAGCAGAGCAGATTTTAATTTCGCAAAAAACTTTTCAGGAAATCAAAATTTCGATAATAATTTTGATGGTTTTGACGAAGTCTGGCAAACCATAGAAGATATGTCCACCATATCTTTTGAGCTGCTTATTCCTAAAGAAAATTTGATAAAAAGAGATGATGAAAAATCACCTCTATCAGAAAATATTTTTGCCATAGAAGAACTTTTAATGCGACAGAATCTTGTTGATTTAGCTGTTAAAGAAAATGCAACCGTCAAAGAAAACAAAAAAAATCCGTATGTAGATCTTCTCGTAAAAAAAGACAAAGACATATACACAACCAACTTTATCAACTATTTACCACAAATAACAGAAGATGATATCAAATTTTTTGAACTCATAGCAAGCAACAAAAACATAATGATTAACAACAACAATACCCTGTTAATCACAGATGAAAACGGCACAACAAACCGCCAAAGTTTGAATTTTTCAAAGAGCCTTATGAACTTGATTGAGTACTCATACACAAGCAACAAGCCCATAAGAATAGACTTTGGCAAAGATCTTGCGGTAATACTCAAAATCGACAAACAAGGTATGATTTCAGCAGAATTCATTTCATCGGACAAAGCAATGGAATATCTGCTCAAAACCAATATCCCCCACTTACGCGAAAAACTCGACTCATCGGGGATAAAATACAAAAAGATTTATTACAGAGATGAAGAAGAAAGCGAATAGGAGGCGACTATGAACGATCCTTTTATAACGGCGGTAAATAACCAAAGAGTAGCAAACGACTGGATTGCAGCGATTTCGCACAACTTGTCAAATATTTATACTCCGGGTTATCGAGAAGTTGATACAAATTTCAAAAACTTCCTGGACGGTGCAGATA
>JAQUTS010000184.1 GCA_028694275.1 Candidatus Gastranaerophilales bacterium | reverse complement strand
GCACTTGCTACAGCTGGTTCAATTATTGCTACGTTTTTTAATGGTATTTTCCAAGAAATTCGATTCAGAAAACAGCTTAAATTACAAAGAGAACAATGGCTCAATGATGCTTTTGCGAAAAAAGAAGCAGAGTTGTGGATAGAATTCAGAGAAAAAATAGTCTATCAACTTCAATTATTTTTAACTCTCAATGAATGGTGTTTTAAAAAAGAAAACAATTATTATTCAGAAAATGATTGGAAGGAAAACTTCATTACCCAAAAAACTGAAATAAATGACATCTTAAATCTTTTATATAAACTTAAACCGTACTGGAACATTAATTTAGATTATAAAAGAACTGAATTTTTGTTACAGAGAATACACAGTTTCTATTTTAATTTAATTGTAGAAACAAAAGAACCAAGAACTTTATTCGGTGCCCAATTTTTATATAAAAAAGAAACTGAAGATTTTTTAAAAGATAAATATATTATTACAGACAGTAGTTTTATAAAATATATGTTTTTTGAAACTATCGAAAATTTATTCCCAAATAAAATACAACATTTAAAGCTTATTCAAGAAAATATTCCTTTAGACTATAAGGCAGAAGTAATAAATAAATCTATAAAATTATTCAAACAGGAAATCGACTCCATCAACGATGCTCTCAACGAAAAAGTCACAGCTCATTTAAAGAATAAATAACCGTAATGCTGAACTTGTTTCAGCAAGTAGGTGCATATCTGTAATCGCTGCGCTCAACAGCTCTGCTATCATCTTACCAGCTCTGTCTTCGACGGGGATTTCATCCAGAGTCACTTTTTGCTCAAAAAGTGACCAAAAAAGCTCGCCTACTATCGCTCATACATTGCTAAATTCGCCTCGTTAGCTCCGCCAAGCAGTTCTCCGCGTCGGATTTTCTTGTCGAAAATCCTTTCCACTCGACTTCATTAAGCAATGTTTATTCACTAACCGTAAGGCGAGAAGATAGCATTTTGTTTGCAGTTCACTTACCAGATGGCGGGATTGATTTAAAATGGCTTTATGTACCAAATAGCAGAGTCAAACTGTAATCTAACGCAGTTTTTCTTTCTTTTGGTTACGTTTTCTTTCTTTTTG
Source organism: Candidatus Gastranaerophilales bacterium (assembly GCA_028694275.1). GTDB lineage: Bacteria > Cyanobacteriota > Vampirovibrionia > Gastranaerophilales > CAJFVJ01 > JAEWLZ01. Next base: position 1,607 of record JAQUTS010000184.1, on the reverse strand, counting down.
CTTGCGAACAAAAAGAAAGAAAATGAACTCGTCGAAGACAAAATCACAGCAGTATTTGGATTGCCTAGCTATGTTTACAATTACTAATACTAATCCGCTGACAAAATCTCTTTCAAATCATCATAAGTGAGTGATTTGCCGATATCTCTATCGACAGAAATAATCGAATCCACAAGGTCACGTTTTTTGGATTTGAGTTTTTGAATTTTCTCTTCCACGGTGCCTTTAGTAATTATGCGATATACAAAAACCTTTTTGGTCTGACCGATACGATACGCCCTGTCTGTGGCCTGATCTTCAACCGCAGGGTTCCACCATGGGTCATAATGGATTACATAATCCGCACCTGTGAGGTTCAGACCTGTACCACCGGCTTTTAGGCTGATAAGAAATATCGGAATTGTCGAATCCTCGTTGAAGCGTTCGACTTTTTCTTTGCGGTCCTTTGTCTGACCTGTAAGATATTCATGTTTGATGCCTTTTTTGGTGAGCCAATCTTTGATGATATCAAGCATATCGACAAATTGGCTGAACAAGAGCACTCTGTGGCCTTCATCGACGATTTCTTCAAGCATGGCTTTAAGTTTTTCAAATTTGCCCGAATCAATTTTACCTCTTGCACCTGTTTTGTCATAAAGTCTTGGGTGACAGCAGATTTGGCGCAATCTAAGCAATGCTGCAAAAATCGACATGCGGTTTTTTTCAAGAGTTCTGCCGCCATCTGCAAGCCCGAAGATTTCTTGCTTGGTAGCATCCAAAACTTCCATATAGAACTCTCTTTGCTCAGGTGTAAGTTCGCAGTAGGCGAGGTTTTCCACTTTATCAGGCAAGTCTTTTGCCACATCACGCTTCATACGGCGCAAGATGAATGGGAAGATTTGGCGTTTTAGACGAGCTCCGACAGTTTTGTCCTCACGCTCTGTAATCGGCACAACAAATCTATAATTGAACTCCGCCTCATCATACAAGAAATCAGGCATCAAGAAATCAAAAATACTCCATAATTCAGAAAGTCTATTTTCAATCGGAGTGCCCGAAAGAGCAAATCTATGAACACCTTTTAAGCGTTTGACGGCTTGAGCCGTTTGAGAATCCGCATTTTTGATATTTTGTGATTCATCAAGAATAATGAACCTAAAATCGTATTTTCGAAGTTTTTCGATATCCCGTCTGACAAGAGCATAAGATGTAATAACAACATCGGCATCTTTAATCTCTTTATATAGTCCTGAGCGCGTTGCACCTGTCAAATTGACAACTTTTAAATCAGGGGTGAATTTGTTAATTTCATTTTCCCAGTTAAAAACAACAGTCGTCGGGCAAATAACCAAAGAAGGCGTTTTCCCTTTTTCTTCTCTGGCTTTTTGAATAAGGGCAAGAGTTTGGACAGTTTTACCAAGACCCATATCATCCGCCAAAATACCGTTAAGCCCGTATGAATATAAGAACCATAACCAGCTAAGCCCTTTCGCCTGATACTCACGAAGCTCAGCATTGAGGCCTTTTGGCAAAGAAACCTCTTCCATTGTGTTGAAAGTACTGATTTGATCCCAAAACTTCTGGAATTTTTTGCTCATTTTAAATTCAATTCCAAGATCCAAAAGCTC
>JAQUTS010000035.1 GCA_028694275.1 Candidatus Gastranaerophilales bacterium | reverse complement strand
ATACCAAATAAAACCCTTACGAGGTTATTTCTGCGAATAAAAAAATCATAAATCCCTGCTGTAACAACCAACGAAATAGCACTTATTATAAAAAACTTGCCCCAAATTCCCATATTCCATCGAACAACAAAAAATCCTATAAGAAGTATAACTGTCTGATGAAGCAAATAAAAAGGAAGCAAGGCCTCTGATGAATATTTCAAAAACCTGTTACTAAAATTCAAAAGTTTGCTCCCTAAACTCAAAATAAAAATAACCCATGACCAGGTCAAAATACTGTACAAAAGCATAAAAACAACAGACATAAATGAATAATCGGGATATCTGAACCATACAACATTTTGTATGCTACAAAACATAACCCCTAACAAACTCAAACACAAAAGACTCAAGACAAAAGCCTGCTTGCCGTGTTTTTTAATAATTGCATCAAATTTTGAGTTTGAAAAAATCACATACCCATAAATAAAATAAATAAGCCAATAAGAAAAATCACCCCAGCCGCTGTACTCAGGATATGAAACCCTTATCAGCAAATGAGACATCAATATCGGCAGGGCAAAAAGAAAAATAGCACCCTTGTTTTCGCAAAAACCTGCTACTTTATCAATAATCCGTTTTGCAAAATCACTTTTGAACCATAAAAACAAAGGCAATGCCACAACCGAAAAACAAAACAAAAATCCCAAAAACCAAAGATGATAGGTGTTTTCACCATAAGCATCCATAGAAAAAGAATCAAACAAATCCCTAAAAAACACAGGGTAATAATCACAAAAAGACCCGCGAAACCTGAATTTGCTGATATCTTCCACATACCCTTGAGGAGGCGCAAGAATCAACATACCAATAATAAGCGGCAAAATAAGCCGCTTTAATCTCTCCAAAACATATTGGAAGCTCGTTCGGCTATCTAAAGCAAATTTGGCCCCCGCTCCTGCCAAAAGAAAAAACAAAGGCATACTCCAAAAATGAATAGATAAAAAAATCCCCATCATAACAGGGCTTTTGGCATTATTTTTGACACACCAGTCAATGAAATCAAAAAAATGCGTATTGTGAAAAATAAACACCATCAATATTGCAAAAACCTTCAGCCAATCAAGGTAATAAAGCCTATTACCAAGTGCCTGCGCCTCTTTATCCGACTCTTCCATCTATATCACTCTTTATTATAATTCCCTGATAAGATTATGATTTACATTAATTGAAAAAACAAAAAAGAGACCCAAACAGTCTCTTTTTTATTTATTTTCTTTAGGAGTTATATCATTCCATAGTTTTTTCAATGTTGATAACTTTGTTCGAAGCTTAGGATCAGAAGTCATCACCTCATTATAATCAGAAATTAAGTCTGTTAGTTTGTAACTAAATATAGCACTTTCATCCCCACCGTATTTGTGGCAAGTTTCATGAAGCCTTGTTGCCAAAACATCTGAAAAATCGCCCGCATTCAAATAGTCTCTGGCTATCCAATGGCCTTTATACTGTTTGCCTTCGCCGGATTCATATTTTGTAATTGCTTCTGCAAGAGTATCGTCGTTTTTAGGGCGAGAAAACAAATAAACAGGTTTGCTGACTTCATCAGGTGTTATGATGTTTTTCTTGCCTGACACTTGCATAGATTCTACTATAGCTCTTGCAGCTTCATCTATTATTTGGATTTTTTGGCTCTCAACAGTCGTAGGAGGCAATGCACCATGGTTTCTCAATTTTGTCATTACAGTTTTAATATCATCCATTCCGACTTTTCTCAAATCACCGTCACAAATGGAATAACCTTGATTTCTCAAGTCATTCAAAACATCTTCAGAAACTCTATCCCAAGAATTCACTGCCACGAATTTTGAATCGGGCCTGAAATCCAGTTGAATATTACGCGAAGATGCTTCATTCAAAAGCCCTTTCAAAAAAAGCATACTGGCAAACTTATCAGGATCCGCCTTTTGACCATAGATTCTTTTGAAATTATCATGACTCCAAACTTCTTGCAGTGAGGATATTGCGCCTGCCAGCTGTTTATCATCCATTGTTGCTGCAAAATGCCCTGATAGTTTTGTTATCTCCTCAGATGTAATTTTGGTTCTATCTCTATTAGGCTCAATGACGCCTTTTTTTGTAGGTTTACGCTTAAAGATAAGTGTCATATCTTCAACAGAATTATCCCACGCTTCTTTATTTTGGTACTCAAACCTTTGGGTCATATACAAATTACCTTTTTTCTTTTGCCCGAGACCAAAAAATTTGAAGGCAAAATCGTCATTTTCAAATGTCAGGTTTTTGAAATCGGGATTTTGCGGATGATAAAAATAATTTGTGCTGTCCAGTACTGATTCAACAAGTTTTTCATTCGTTGTCTCAAACTCAACAAAATTACCGCGCATCGGGTTATCAACTTTTTCAAGTTTGCTGACCAGATTGCCTTTGTCTCCTTGATATGTCAATTGCCAATTTGAACTGGCAAATTTCACCTCAGGAACATCAAACTGATTAATCATCCTGGCTGTCATAACTTTAGCTCCTTCGCCAAAGCCTCCTGCGTTTCTTGGATCTTCTGATTTGGTTGTTGCACCGAAGTCTTGAATTTTTTCGTGATTAAACTCACCTTCACCTAAAACTCTTACCTTATAAGACTTGGTTGAAGGATTGTATGTTGCTTGAATTCTTACTCACTCCAAGGTGTGGCCATGGCCGTCATAAAAATTCTGCATCAAATCACGTGCAACTTTTTGCTCAGACCAATCGACCGTGTTACCGTAATTCAATTTGATATTGGTTTTTTCATATTTGCCCAGTTTATCCGCCCCAACTTTTATCGAGCTTGCATCAGAAGCAACATTAGCTCTGACAGAGCCTGGGCTCTGTGTTGGGATTTGTATATCAATATTGCCTTTTTGCTTTAGTTCATTTAATGATGGTGGTCTAAAATCAGGCAAATAAAGCCTTGAATCTGCAACAGGACCTAAAGGCTTGTGCTCAAAATAATGAATCCAGCTATTGCGCTCTTTTGATATTTCTTCAATCGGAGGTCTCAAAGGATCATAAGAAAGTGGTTTTGATGTAACAGCTTACATTGTTTGATACTGCAGCTTGGCATCTTTGGAAGCTGATTCTATCACTTCATCGGGGATTTGCCCGATTGTTTCTTGTAATTCTTTAGTTTTCGCTTCTGAGAGTTTTTTATTACGCAGAAGTTCTTCTTTTTCCTTTGTGAGAGTTTCGATTTGGTCTCTCAAATCTGTTCTGTAACCATTTGCAACAAGTTCATTATATGCTGTTTTATAAGTTATACTTTCTCCTTTAAATTTATCAACTTCTTTAGAGAGTTTAGAAGATTTTCCTTTTGTCACCAAAGCTGTAACAGCAGCCCCAATAATAGCCCCTGCTGCGAGAAGTTTGCCTTTGTTCCCATTTTCTTGTGTTTTTTCAGCATCACTTTTGACAAATTTGTCAGGCTCTTGAGGCGGCAAATAAGTATATGACTTGGGGCTGTCCTTACCTGAGGAGACAGCATTTGTATTATTTTTATTATTTAATGATGTTACATCCATAAAAAATCTTATATTTTCTTGTATAAATAGGTAAAAACACGCATTGCACGAAAAATGCCATATTAGTTATATGAATGTAAAATTTGTTTAAAGCTATTGAATACCAAATTCTTTCAAATATTTGAGCAAACTGCCTTGAAGATTTCCGTTTTGATCACAGCTTATCCAGCTGAAATCCTCTGACATAGCATTGAGAACCATTTGCTGATATTTTGGATGATTGAAATAAAAATCGCACAAAGCATTTTCTATTTGCTCCAAGTAAGCTTCTGCCATAATATCAAGCTTTTCAGCTTCAAAAGCACCTTTATCGCAGTATGGGTCAATCCCTTTGTAATAAAGATTTTGCCTAGCCATATCTATTACGTTTTTTTCATTAATGTGAGTAAGATACCCTGTATCATTGTGTTTTATCATATCAGCCAAACCCCCTACTTTTGTAGCGATTGGCACAGAGCCTTTGGCCATAGCCTCAGCTTGTGATCCGCATGGTTCAAACCAGCTTGGATAAAGATAATGAGTGCAACCTGCTTGATAAATACTGCCGGGAGCAAACCCATCGACACAAACAATGTATTTTCCGCTATGCCCAAGAGATTTTTTGGCTTCTCTCAGAATTTTTTTAATTTTGCCGCTTTCATAATCCTGACCGCCAATAACAAAAACAGGTCGTGGCATACCTTGGAACTTGAAATCCCATCTCGCATCAAGTTTTTTAATAGCCAAAGCCAATATATCAATACCTTTTTGGCTGACAAACCTTGATGCCATACCCAAAACAGGTATCAAATCCATGTTATTTTCATTCACATAAGAAACATCAGTATTTTTGGCATCAACGATTCCAAAAAGCTTATTATCAGTATGTTTGGCATCATATTGAACAATCGAATTTAAATAATCCAAAGTCAAAAGCCTGTTATGCCTAATCGCAGAAAAAATATTTTCAACAGAATCTGAAGGCATATAAGCTTTGTATTCTCTCAAAGAAAAATAACCGCTATTTTTTAATTCTTTTATAGTTTGCTTCAGTTTTTTACTTTTAATTTTGCCAAGAAGCTTTATTTTGGAAGAAAAATCTTTTTCTTTGTCATTCAAAATTTTAAACGCCTCTTTTTTGTCATAGGGCTCCAAAGTTGCAAAAACTTCTCGCAAAATCCTTGATGCAATCTGGGTTTTATCAACATTCAAAAGAAGATTGAGTTCTTTTAAATTTGCCTCATTAACCTGCTTGGAATCAAGATCCCATCCGTTAATGATGCCTCTCATAGTGCAATTGCGGTATCTTTCAGCAAAAACATGCTGCATCCATCCGCTTCTCTCAGGCTGAGTAGCCAATTCTGTAGCATAAGTCTCAGATACAGGCACGACCGTATCAGAAAGACACACGCCCATATTTGCCAAACAAACACTGTCATTATCACCCAAGGTCAAAACATTCCATAATCCGTGTATAGCCCAACCGGTGTAAGCATTTTCATAAATATCTGCTGAATACTTATCAAAAAGGGTGTTAAGCATATTGGAAGAATTTTCATAGCTCAGCCCTTTGTAATCAGCATTGTGGATTATATTAACGATAGGCATATTTTTAAATTTCTTTGACACATGAACATCAAGCTCACCAAAATGGCCTTCAATGGGTGATTTGTAGCGTAAAAGAGCGGCAATAGACGCACCATGCCAATCATTCAAAATCATCCCGTCAGGAGGAAGAACTCTTGCAAAGACTTCAGGGGCAAAACTTCTCAAACAAGTTTGCGATTTTTCATCAACGGTAAGCTTCATAAATTCATACACGACTTTTGAGAAAAACGCAAAACGTTCGGGCTCATCTGCTGTGACCGTACTTTTGTACATATGAGCTGTCTTGAAGTAGTCACTGTTTTTTATGTATATTTTTTCAATAGAATCAGGATCGTCTTCTGAGGCTTCTTTGAATAAAATCTCAACTCTTTGATTTTTGTATTTACCATCCTTATAAGCAGGGATTTCAAGATCAACTACTTTTAAAAGGCGAAATCTGCTTGGGTTAGGCTTATTCAAACCATATAGATACTCGTATCCGTCATCAGTTTCTGTCAGTTTTGATACACCCACACTCTCATAAAGAGGAAGTATTGTCTGAGCTTTAATACCGACTTTTCTGAGGTTTTGCGCAATTTCTGTCGGAACCTCTGCCAAGCCACCTGCTTTTTCGGGCAAAGATTCAGGAGTTACAATCCAAAGAACAGAATTTTTGTCCAAAGCACAGGTTTTTGAGTGCCCGTATATTCGATCCGAAGCTTCTTTTTGAATAGATTCAATTATCTTTGGATTGATTGCTATTCTAAAACCTGCATTGTCGAGGTTTTGCATAAGTTCAAGATGGCCTATTTTTTTGATTTTTAATTCAAAAGTAGATGCGAAATGATTTATCTGCTCAAGTTTTTTGTTTGTATTATCTATTTTGGAATCCAAATCAGCCTTAAATTCTCGAAACTTATCATTAAAAGAAGTAAGCTCCTTGGACATCTGGTAGTGCATATTAGACATACCCCCATTCATCTTCGTACTGATTTGTGAAAACTGTGCATTAAGATTATTCAAACCATCTTCAAGGGTTTTTATCCGTGCAAGTTTGTTGTTAAGACTCTCCCACTTGGCCTCCATTTTGGCAATCTTGGAGTTAATAACAGAATATTCCAAATTTTCTCTGTCTGAAAAATGAGACGTTTTGATAATCGAAGATTCGTTTTTTCTTATAATAGCCCTGCCTCTGATTGTATCCAAAGCAAAAGCAACAACTGTAATAATATCCCCAGCCTGCGGGTTTTTGTTTATAAAATTCAAAAAACCTGACCCGGTTTTTTGGGGAAGAGAGATATTTTCAATATCCAAAGATTTGGCATTCAAACCATCAAAAGAGCTCTTGTCTAACAACATAGTGCTAACCTTTCAGTTTTTAGGGGAGGGAAAAATAAAAAATATAGAGTGAAATATAAAAAATGCCAAAAGGCAGAAGGTAACGCTATTTGACGACAGTTTTGCCGTATTTGGATATTTAAAGGTTCAATTGTTCACTCAAACGTTCGTAATAAAAAAAACTTGCCAAATTGGTCAATATTTTATTTACAATATTTCACAAATACCCAAAAGCTTTTCAAATTAAATTTGTCGCCTTTTTTACACTCAAAAAACCCAAATATCAAGAATTTCAAAATACATGTTCACAAATTCTTCCGTCTCGACTAAAATTGTCATATAGACAAAGGACTCAACTCAAAATGCAACAAAACACCCCAAGAGGAATGCGTCTTCATATAGGACTTTTCGGCAAGAGAAACGTCGGAAAATCAAATATTCTAAACGCCTTAACCAAACAAAATATATCAATAGTGTCAGACATTGCAGGAACAACAACTGATCCGGTTGAAAAAGCAATGGAGCTTTTACCTTTAGGGCCCGTTCTTTTTGTTGATACTGCAGGTATTGATGATGTTGGCAAACTTGGACAAATGCGTATTGAAAAAACCGAAAAAATGTTTGACCGTACAGATTTGGCCCTGATAGTTTGTGATAACAACGGTTGGGGCGAATTTGAGAGAACACTTGCAAAAGAATTCCAAAAGAGAAAAATCCCGACAATTGCCGTTTTGAACAAATCAGACCTAGGAGAATGCCCCTATGAAACAATCGAAGAAATAAAAAAATTCAACCTCGAATACGTCATAACCTCCGCTCAAACTTCTGTGGGAATAGACAACCTCAGGCAAAAACTCATTGATTTGGCTCCTGATGAATTTATTAATCCGCCTGCAATAGCAGCTGATCTCGTACCGTCAGGAAAAATGGCCATACTTGTTGTCCCTATTGATTTAGAAGCTCCAAAAGGTAGACTCATTTTGCCTCAAGTACAAACCATACGTGATCTTTTAGATAATGATTCGATGGTTTTAGTCGTGAAAGAAAGAGAATTAAAAGAAGCTCTTGATAATCTAAAAAAACCGCCGCACCTTGTCATAACAGATTCTCAAGCATTTTTAAAAGTATCGGCTGATGTGCCAAAAGAAATAAAACTCACCTCTTTTTCCATTCTTTTTGCCAGGTTCAAAGGAGAATTAAATGAATTTGTAAAAGGTGCAACAGCCATCGAAAACCTAAAACCAAAAGATAAGGTTTTAATCTGCGAATCCTGCACCCACCACGCCATAGGCGATGATATAGGTCGAGTCAAAATACCAAGATGGCTAACCCAATATGCAGGCGGAAAACTTGATTTTACGCATTATTCGGGGCACGATTTCCCACAAGATATAAAAGATTACAAGCTCATCGTGCATTGCGGTGCTTGTATGACAAACAGAAGAGAAATCCTCTCTCGCATAATGAAAGCAAAACAAAATAATGTTCCGATTACAAACTACGGCCTTGCCATTGCTTATGCGCTTGGGATTTTTGACAGGGCATTGGAGCCGTTTCCTTTGGCCAAAGAGATTTATGAAGAAAATAAGAGGGCACAGAAATGACAAGAGAAGAAAAAGATTTTTTAGGCTCTAAAAAAATCCCGAAAGACGCCTTATGGGGAATTCACACAGCAAGAGCTCTTGAAAACTTCCCTATTTCCAAATATAAAATCCTGCCCGAATTTATTCAAGCGTACGGATTTGTCAAACTTGCCTGCGCTATGACAATAAATAATCTTGAAATATGGGAGCCACAAAAAGCATCTGCAATCATAAAAGCCTGCAAAGAAATGTCAAAAGGCGAACTAAATGAACACATAATAGTTGACCCTATGCAAGGAGGGGCGGGGACTTCTTTGAATATGAATATCAACGAAGTAATCGCCAACAGAGCTCTTGAAATTTTGGGTCACGAAAAAGGCAGCTATAATATCATTGACCCTATCGAAGATATCAACTTGTATCAATCCACAAATGACACATTCCCGACTGCATTGAAAACAGCGTCTGTATTTCTTTTGAGAAAACTTGAAAAAGTCTTGATAAAAACACAAGAAAGTTTTGAAGAAAAAGAAAAAGAATTTTCTGACATCGTAAAAGTCGGTAGAACACAACTTATGGATGCTGTTTTGATTACTTTGGGCAAAGAATTCTCCTCCTATGCAGAAGCCATAGCAAGGGACAGATGGAGAGTTTACAAATGTGAAGAACGCCTCAGGGTCGTAAATCTTGGGGGCACTGCCATAGGAACAGGACTAAGCGCACCCAGAAAATTCATCTTTGGTGCAATTGAGCACCTAAGAACATTAACAGGAATAGGTTTAGCCCGTGCAGAAAACATGGTAGAAAACACCCAAAACTGGGATGTTTTTACAGAAGTATCCGGCATATTAAAAGCTCACGCAACAAACTTAATAAAAATATCAAATGATCTCAGACTTTTGAATTCTGGGCCTAATGCCGGTTTTGGAGAAATAACCCTCCCACCTGTGCAAGCCGGCTCATCTATAATGCCGGGCAAAATCAATCCAGTCATCGCTGAAGCTGTTGCTCAAGCAGGAATAAAAGTCCTTGGAAATGATGTAATTATTAATCAATGTGTAGCGATGGGACAATTAGAATTAAATCAATTCGCACCGATGATAGCTTTTAGTTTTTTGGAATCCTTAGATATTTTGATAAATACCAACAAAATATTTGCCATAAACTGCATAAAAAACATCAAGCCAAACCTAGAAAAGATACAATCATCAGTCGATAACAGTACGGCTGTTTTGACTGCATTATTGCCAAAGCTCGGGTACAAAAAAATCACCCAAATAGCATCAGAAGTGCAGAAAAAACAAATAACAATAAGAGAATATATTCTTAATAATAAACTTTTATCACAAGAAGAATTTGATAATGCTATTTCGGCTCAATCGGTATTATCCTTGGGGCACAAAGGCTGATTCTTCATTGAATTGTAAAATTTAAGCAACATTTACAATGTTTTTGTAGACATTATGCAAAAAATAATTATATTATCAGCATGTAAATTTTAAGTTACATATTGTAAACATTCTACGTCCGAAATAGCAATATTTTTTTTATTTTAATTTTATACCAGTGTTCGGTTATTTCAAAATTTCTCTTTTGTTCAGTTAGTTAATATGGTTTCGAGGTCTCTCTTATGGTAAATTCTCTCACGGAAAGTGGCTTGGCAAACAAGCACAAACAGAACGCATACAGTCCAAAATCCAAAGACAATAAAATCCCTACTCAAAAAATTGCTCCTGAAAGAAAAAAGGGCACAAACATAATTAACATTATTGGTCAAAACACCTACGCAGACGAACTTATTTTGGGTGGTGTTCTTGTCGCAGCAGGTATTGCAAAAAGAAAATCAATCGCTCAATTCTTCTCAGGAAAAGGCAAACCCATTAAAGAAGACTTAGGCAAGAAATTTTCAGAACTTGAAGAAAAAATAAACCACGTAAAAGATGACGTCATAAATAATGTAAAAAATCACATAAATGAAAAAACTGCCGCAACTGAAAGCAAAATTTCAGAATTGGATGGGGCAACAAAAACAAAAATGGGTGAAGTAGAACAAAAAATAGAGGGTGTATCAACAAAAGTAAACAATGTCGAAACAAAAGCTGCAACAGCCGTAACAACCGCCAATGCCGCTTTACAAAAAGCAGGCGCAGCCCAAGCTGCAAATGGAGTGGGCGCACCTTTTGTTACAAAAACAGTTGAAGTAAACGGAAACCATTTTACTTTTGCCCACAGCGGATACGAACTTGATGAAGCTACAAAAAGAGAGCTTCAAACAGAATCAGCAGCAAGAATCCTTGGTATAAAAAGAGGCTTTAGTGCCCCTAAAGACGAAACCTTCTTCAGATTTCCAACAGCAGAAATTCGCCCATTCACAAATGCAGGCGGATTATCCATTGTTCCTAAAGAACTTGCTCAAAGCTTGATTGCAATGGTTAATGAAAGACAAAAAATCAATGTAGTCCTTGATACTCCTTTATATCAAGGCAGAATTAAAAACAACGATTTCTTAAAACTTATAAAAGACAAAGACGGCTACAAATACATCGAATTGAATTTAGATCCGAATACAGGTAAAAAAACAAATGAAAAAATAACACATCTTGATCTTATTAAAGAAATGGAAGTCCCTATAACAACAGATAAAGGTATTTCTAAAGAAAAAGTCAGATTATTCTCTGCTAAAAAACAAGAAGAAATAAGCGCTGATATAGCCGAACAATATCTAACTCCTGAGCTTAAAGAAGAAATAGCAAAAACAATCGAAAAGTCAGAAGATAAAACCTTCCGTCAAGGTGGTTTCATTGCCAAAAGAGAAGGTGAAAATGCCACTATTAAATACTACACCGAGCTAAAATACGTCTTTTATGATAATGACAAATTCAACTTGAATATCCCAAAAACAATAGTTGATACAAAAGCTATCAATATGTACAACAACAATGCAGTAGCTGCAGGTGAAACAGAAAGATTTATCTATTTCAGTAAATTCTTCTACGAACACTTAAATGACCTTCATAAAAATGAAGGTAAAGCTGTCTTTGATAAAAAAGGCGATAAATTAAAAGCCGATGTAATTATAGGAAATGACTGGCATACAGGACCAATTGCCGCAATGATAAGACAACTCACTCCTGTAAGAAAATCATTCAGTGAGATCGATCCTGAATCAGCAGACCAGCTTAAAAATATACCGATTATCTCACTTATGCACAATGCAGGTTGCCCTGGTAATGTTTGGTTCTCTCAAGAAAAATTAATGAATGTGATGTTTGATCATCATACGGCAAATATCGTAGAGAATTCTCAAGTAATCAACTCTCACATCAACGGCCACACTCAAGGGCTTCAACAAAAACTATGGAATCCGTTCTTCAATGGCACAGACATCCATCCTCAAGCAATGCTTGCTCATTATTCTGATATGATTATCCCTGTTTCTGATAATTACGCAAAAGAAATCGCAACAAGTGATTTTGGCCGTGATTACCAACCTGTATTCAAAATAAGAGCAAGGCTCGGTGAATTTTCCGATAAAAGTAATATTTTGACTATCGCCAAAAATAGCGGATTAAATATCGGCGAAAAAGAAATGGAAAATCTTCAAAAACCAACAATGATAGGTATTACAAATGGTTGTGAAAAACTTGCAAATTCTATGACAGAATCTGTTGTCGAACAAATAACTCAGGGGCTTGGACTAAAACATGGCGCCTTAACACCATATTCTAAAGAAATACAAGATCTTTATGCTTGGCGTCAATCAAACAAAAAAGTAGTCATCGAAAACCTAATAGCAAGAAGTAAAGACCCTGCAAATCCGATGAAAATAAAACATCAAGAAATAACAGACTTGACAGGCGTAAATGAAAATACACCGGTTATAGGCTCTGCAGGTAGACTTGTAAACCAAAAAGGTATTGATATATTGCACCATTCAATCGAAAAATTCTACCAAAAATATCAAGGTCACGAAGCCCCTGTAATCTACGTTCAAGGTCAAGGGGATTTGATGGCAGATTTGGTCAAAATGAAAAAAGAATTGGTCGATAAATACCCTGACAAAGCAAAACGCATAGTAGTTGCTGATCTATTCAACGAAAAAGGCTACTACAAAGCAGCTCAAACAATGTCTGATTTCTGGCCAATGACCAGCTGGGAAGAGCCTTGTGGCTTAGTTCACAAAGAAGGTATGCCGCTTGGTGGTATGATTTCTATAGTTAAGAAAGTAGGCGGATTAGCAAGTGGACTTACTGACGGTAAAAATGCATTGTTTGTCGATTTTGAACCACTCAGAGGTACTGAATCAGAAGAAGAATACCTAAGAAAACCTCATAAAAATGCTGATGCTGTTGCTAATAAAATGATCGAACCCTGTGAAATCGCGTTCAAAAATCCAGAG
>JAQUTS010000183.1 GCA_028694275.1 Candidatus Gastranaerophilales bacterium | reverse complement strand
CGTAGCAATAAATGCACCAGCTGTAGCAAGTGCACCTATTTTTATGGCATTTTCCCATACGAAATGTATCACCCTAAACCACTTCCCCCTTCACGCACCAATGCGAACCCTCTGTAATCTTGACCTGAACTAGCGTCCCGATGACAGATTCATCAAAGTCGCCTTTTGCGTGGACGATTTTTTCGTTGATGGAGCGGCCTGTGAGGATAGTTTCGCCATTCTCAATTTTTATACCTTCGACTATCGTTTCAAGGATTTTGCCCTCATATTTTTTATTTGAGTGCAAAGAATAATCTTTCACCTTGGCGTTGATTATTTGCAGACGGCGTTTTTTGGTCGGATGATCAATGTAGTCAGCCTTCCAAGTTGCCGCAGGTGTTTGTTTGCGAGGTGAGTATGAGGCGGTGTTTGAGTAGTCCAATTGCGCCTCATCAATGATTGTCATGCTCTCTTGGAACTGCTCTTCTGTTTCGCCGGGGAACCCGACGATGAAGTCCGATGTAATCGTCACGTTTGGCACCTGTGAGCGGATTTTGTTGCAAATGTTGAGATATTCTTCTCTTGTGTAGCGTCTTTTCATACGGTTCAAAACTTCTGTAGAACCTGATTGCATAGGGATATGGAAGTACTTGTACACTTTATCAAGGTCGCGGACTGTCTCGATGAGTTCATCCGTGATATCTGTCGGGTATGAAGTCACAAAACGTATGCGCAAAAGCTCCTCGATTTTGGCAAGTTCGCGCAAAAGCAGTGCCAGTGTGGTTTTGCCGTCATTGAAGTCACGGCCGTATGAGTCGACAGTTTGCCCTAAAAGAGTAATCTCCTTGTAGCCTTGTTTTACGACATTTTTCGCTTCTTGTATGATGTCTTCGATTTTTCTGCTTCTTTGGCGTCCGCGCACATATGGAACGACGCAGTAAGTGCAAAAATAATCGCACCCTTCGATGATTGGAATCCAGGCATTGAGGCCTTCTTTGCGCACGGGGGTGAAAGCTGTTTCATCCGCTTCGAATTGTTTTTTGTGAATGGAGCAGACATTGGTTTCTGTTTCTGTTCTTTTGATGAGGTTTGGCAGCTCGTATATGTTGTGTGTTCCGAAAACCAAATCCACATAAGGCGCGCGTTTGAAGACTTTTTCGGCATCTTGTTGGGCTACGCATCCACAAATTGCGATTTTGATATCTCTGTGTTCTTTCATTTGTCCCCAACGGCCAAGACGGCTGTATGCCTTGTCTGCAGAGAGTTGGCGGATGTTGCAGGTGTTTACTATTAACAAATCCGCATCTCTTAATTCTTCTGTTTCATCGTAGCCGATGCTTGATAAAATCCCCAAAATCCTCTCTGAGTCTGATTTGTTCATTTGACACCCAAGTGTCTCTATATAAACTAACTTTTGTCTATTACCCATCTTAGCGTTGTCCTCCATGTAAAAGATTTATAACATAAAGAAGACTCGGTAAAAAGTCCGATTTTTCAGTTTACAAAAATGAGTGAATAAGGTGGGTGGGTTATGCTATCAGCATTATTGTTGAATGTTCTTTTGGCGCAGGCTTGTCCTGATAATCTTTTGGCGGCAAATAGTGCCAAAAGCCCTGTTTTGACAGGGGGTGTGTCTGCTGTTGACAAACTTCCCGTTGAAATATTCGGGCAGTGGGCAATACATTCTGATTTGGTTTATGTGAGTGGAGATCGTGATGCTTACAAAGAAACAACATCAGATATGTGGGTTTTTTCCAGAAGTGGTGATTATATCACGCTTACCAACCCTATAACCACAGCAAGTGCCACTATTACTGTTGATCAGGTTATTAATCGTAATGCACAATTCTCCCGAAGAAGTGTTAAGCCTCACAAGGCCGAAACAGAGACAGTGCAACTGGATATAGGGAATGACAGATTCTCGGGAATTGATACTTTTGTTATCCAAAAGTATAAAAAAGGTAAACTTATTTCACAAGATATAGTAAAATATAAATTGAGGGGTACAAAAGTATCCGGTAGCAATAATATATTTGATTGAGGATTTAAAGATGCAAAATTTAGAATATGATTTGGTAATTATCGGCGGAGGGCCTGCAGGGCTGAGCGCAGCTATATACGGTGCGCGCGGAAATGCCAAAACAGCAATTGTCGATATCAATATGCTTGGCGGCCAGCCGACAAATTATCTCGAAGTTGAAAACTACCCCGGTTTCAAAATCATGGGAGGTTTTGAACTTATGGAACAATTTGAAGAACATGCTGACAAATTCAGTGTGGAAAAACACCCTATGGAAGAAATTGTCAGTGTTGAATTGAAAGAAGAAAGTAACAAAATTAAAACGCTTAATAAAGAATTCACCGCGAAAACTGTTGTAATTGCAACAGGTGCAGGCCCTAAAAAACTTGGTATCAAAGGCGAAGCTGAGTTTTTGTCTCGTGGAGTCAGCTATTGTGCTGTGTGTGATGGTGCATTTTTCCGTGATAAGGTTGTAACTGTTGTTGGTGGCGGTAATGCAGCCATCGAAGAAGCAGGCTATTTGACCAAATTTGCAAAAAAAGTATACGTCGTTCATAGACGTGATGAGCTTCGTGCTGATAAAATTGTCCAAGAGCGTGCATTTGCCAATGAAAAAATTGAATTTGTATGGAATGCAGTTCCTGTTGAAATAGTAGGTGAGACAATGGTTCAAAAACTCGTCATTAAAGACACAAAAACTGATGAAGTCAGAACTATCGACACTGACGGTGTGTTCCCTTATGTTGGATTTACTCCGAATTC
>JAQUTS010000182.1 GCA_028694275.1 Candidatus Gastranaerophilales bacterium | reverse complement strand
AATCATTGGTAAATTTAACATTCGGATAGTTGTCTTTGATAGCATCAATATTACCCTGATCCAAATCACACACACAGGCCAATGATTCAAGGTTATAAAAGTTTCTTACAAGGTTTCGGCCCCATAAGCCACATCCTACAATTGCAACTTTTGGTTTCAAATTACATCTCCAATCCGAATTTAAACTATCTCCCATAATTTAATCAACAATTAGATGTATAGTCAACAATCTCGGGATTAAGATTTTATAAAGAGAATTAAAAAGAAATAACCTCAAGAGCAATTTTGAGCAAATCTTCAGATGCAGCATCTTTGCCAAGTCTATCCAAAGCAGCCCTCAAACCCTTATCTGACTCAGAATTTGTATAACCTAAAGCAAGCAAGACACTTTGGGCTTCTGAAAAGCTAGCAGGCAAATCACAAACGGATTCCATCTCGCAAAGCTCATCAGAAAACTTGCCAACCTGGGCCTTCAACTTGTCTTTGAGCTCAAGAATCAATCTTTTGGCAAGTTTTGGCCCGACGCCTTTTGTACGAGAGAGTGCTTTTGTATCTTCTGAGAGAACAGCCTGCATCAACTCAAGAGCGTTCATTTCATCCAAAAGAGTCAATGCCATCTTCACTCCAACACCTGAAACGCTTTGAAGAATATTAAAAAGATCGCGATCTTCATGCTTTGCAAAACCGCAAAGATACATAGCATCTTCTTTATGAACAAGACTTGTAAAAATCTGCACATCTTGGCCGATATCGCCCAAAACTCCAATGGAGCGAGAATTTACCAAAGCTAAATAGCCTATCCCACCGACTTCTAAGGTGATATTGCTGCCTTGTGTTGAGTTTGGAGTTTTGGCAACAAGTTTGCCTTTTATATAATTTATCATCAATCAATCCTGTCTTAATAGAGCTTTCTATAGCGTAGTGCCTACTTATGAGATTTTATAATAAACTAGACAAGAGGTCGAATTTATTTCATAATTTAAATGAAACATGTTGGAAGTAGTTTATGGTTTTTTTAAAGTTATTATTACTTGTAATATTCGCTATCGGCATAGGTTATGCCGCATTTGAGCTGAATAATTTCAGCAAATATAAAATCATTTACAACAAAGGCGTAGAAGACCTTTTGGCAGGCAGATTCAAAGAAGCGGAAAAAGCCTTCAAAAAAGTTTTTGAAATAGATCCCCAAATGGATATAAACACCTACAACTTGGGGCTTACGTATTTTTATTTAAAAAAATACGATATGGCTTTGGATTTCTTTATGAAAACACTTGAAATTAACCCAAATGAGGTTGATACCTATTACAACATAGGAATAATCCACTATCTGAAAGGTCAAAAGAAAGACACTATTAAGTATTTCAATAAAGTTATCGAAATATCAGAAAAAAAAGACCAGCAAACACTCTTTGGAATGACAATGGTTTATTGCGAACTTCAAGACTATGATATGGCCATACAATCAGTTACAAAATTGATCGAACTTCAGCCTCAAAACATAGATTACAGAATGCTTCTGGCTGATATTTACGAGAAACTTATCGCAGAAACAGGCAATATTCAAAGTGTAGACTTTGCCATCAAAACATATCAAGAAATCATTGATATCGATGAAAACCACGAAGGAGCCAACCTCAAAATCGCCAACTGTTACGCACAAAAAGGCGACATAGAAGAATGCAAAGAATCTTGTCAAAAAGTACTCAAAGTCAATCCAAAAGCCTCAGATGCTTTGTATTTACTCGGAATTATAAGCTTCTCATTGCAGGAATTTGAAGAAGCTATCGGGCATTTTGAAAAAACAATCGAAGCAAAACCAACAATGAAAATGGCATATCTCAATACAGCCTACGCGTATGAAAAAATGAGCAACATCGAAAAAGCTCTTTCTTACTATGCAAGCTACAAAGAAAAAGTTTCGGCAAGAGATATCTCACCTGATGTTGAAAGATTCTTCACCGCTTTGCAAGAAATAGCATAAATTTGTAAAGTATTTTTCTCAGGCTCTTGAATTTAAACTATGTTTTGCATAGCATAGTATGTACACTTAGTGAATTATGACTATAAAGGGCAAAATAATGAACGTATTTATTGATGAAATAGAAAAAGAAATGATAAAAACTGACCTTCCGGAACTTAACCCTGGAGATACAGTTAAAGTTTTCGTAAGAATCAAAGAGGGAAACAAAGAAAGAACTCAGGCTTATGAAGGTGTTATAATCAAAAAACAAGGTAGCGGATCAAACAAATCCATCACCGTAAGAAAAGTATTCCAAGGCGTAGGTTTGGAACGTGTTTTCCCAATCCACTCACCAAGAATCGAAAGCATCAAAGTTCTTAGACGCGGTGATGTAAAAAGAGCAAAACTTTACTACCTAAGAGACAGAATCGGTAAAGCTACACGTATTAAGGAAAAAATGACTAGATAATGGTTCATATCCATTGGTATCCCGGGCATATAGCCAAGGCTGAGCGCAAACTCAGAGAACAGCTTAACCTTGTAGATGTCGTAATCGAAATCATTGATGCCAGGATACCTTACAGCAGCAAATATATTGAAATCAAAAAGCTCCTTGGTGATAAGCCAAGGCTTTTGATTATGAACAAGTCAGATTTAGCAGATCCGACCCAAACTCAACAATGGATAGATTTTTGGAAACGAGAAGCTCAATGTTCGGTTATTTCTACAAGTGCAAATACTGCAAAAGACCTAACAAATATAGTTGATGCAATAGTCCGTCTTGGTCAAGACAAAATGGAAAAACTAAAAGCCAAAGGCCT
>JAQUTS010000034.1 GCA_028694275.1 Candidatus Gastranaerophilales bacterium | reverse complement strand
GAAGCAAGTGACGTTGCAAACGCCGTTATGGACGGAGCTGATGCTGTGATGCTTTCAGGAGAAACAGCAGTCGGAGCATTCCCTAATCAAGCAGTAGCTATGATGCAAGCAATAGCTCAAAACGTAGAATCCAGCAATTTTATGGAACTTGACCGACTTATCACAGCTCCTGAATGTGCAGAACACGAAAAAGATGCCTATGCAGTTGTAAGAGCTATTATAGATATGGTTGATGAGATAGAAGTCGGGGCAATTGTCGCCTTCACAAAAACAGGTTATACAGCAAGACTTTTATCAAAAGCCAAGCCATCTGTTCCAGTAATTGCGATTTCGAACCATATTGATACCTGCCGCAGACTTAGCCTATACTGGGGCATACAGTCTGTTTACATGACAATCGAAAAAGGTTTGAATGAAAAACTTATGAAAAGACTCGATGCTCTTTTCATAGAAGAATCATTAGTTTCTGTTAAAGACAAAGTTATCATAACAGGTTCTATGCCTTATTTGGCAACAGGTTCAACTACTAACTTCATCAGATTGCACCAAGTAGGGTTGTACTCAGAAGTATAATAAAAAACAAAATATCTACAGCAAAAAAGCCTCTTTAACAAAGGGGCTTTTTTATAACGAGTTTCCGACAACATATCCTGTTGAAAAACATGCCTGAAGGTTATACCCACCGCAAAGCCCGTCAATATTGAGTATTTCACCGCAAAAGTATAACCCTTCGACCAACTTTGATTGAAGATTCTTATCAAGCTCATCAAGATTAATACCTCCTGCAGTTACCATAGCTGTATCTTTGGCGATTACGTTAACTTTTAAAGAAGTCAAAAATTCTGTAATTTTTTTGCGCTCAGAAGAATTAACTTCAAAAGCTTTTTTGTCTTGCGAAATACCTGCCCTTTTAAGGAGTTCTTCCGCCACAGAAGACGGTACACACTCGCACAAAAGGTTAGAAATATTTTTTTTAGGATGAGACGACAACAAATCTATCATAGCTTTATCTTGCTCCTCAAAATCCAATCCGGTAAAATTCAACTCCAATTCAAAAGGCAAATTTGCAAAAGCGAGATATGAAGATAAATCAAAAATCACCGGCCCTGAAAGGCCTTTATGGGTAAAAATCAGATCTTTTTTGAGCTCATATCCTTGAGCTTTCACCAAAACATCAGAAATACTCACCCCTGCAAGTGCAGTAAAAGGTGATTCCAAAACAAAACCACACAAGCAAGGAGCCAAATCACTCACACCATGCCCGAATGACTTTGCTATTTTGTAACCGAATTTATTGGCTCCGCCCGTAGCAAGAATAATTTTGTCAAAAGACATCGAATCATTAACCAAGAATTTTTCATTTTTGACCACAGAAAAAACCTCTGTGTGATTTTTTATCTTTATACCCTTGCCTATTGCAATGCCTATTAAAACATCTTTTATATCAGAAGCCTTATCAGATGTCGGGAAAACCCTTTTATCTTCTTGTATATAAAGCTCAATTCCGTATTTATTAAAAAACTCAAACAAATCACCGACACCAAACCTACTAAAAACAGAATAAAGAAATTTTTCACCTCGAGGATAATTAGCGGCCAATTCTTTAAAATCGAACTCTGCATTCGTAATATTGCATCTTCCCCCGCCACTCATAAGCAGCTTGGACAAAGGTTTTGCTTTCTCAAATATAGTAATATCCCACTCAGGATGATTTTCTTTGGCACTAACAGCGGCCATAAAGCCGGATGGACCGCCACCAATAATCGCGATTTTCATAAGAATTATTTTACGCTATTATAACTGTAATGGAAACAGTAAAACAAAAAATTAATACCTTTGAACGCTATACCAAAGAACTTATAACTCTATCTTGGCCAATGATTATAGGCAATATGGGCAATATGCTCATAGGAGTGGAAGATGTTTTTGTTGCAGCCAAACACAGCACAGACACACTGGCTGCTATTAGTGTTGCTACTGCGATATTTATGAGTATTTTCATTAGCGGGATAGGGCTTTTGATGAGTATTTCGCCAATCGTTTCAAACAGAAGAGGCGGTAAAAAACGCAGCAAAAATCTGTTAATGATGACGGTCATATACTCTTTGATTTTATCTGTGATATTTTTTGCAATTACAAGATTGAGCCTTGGTTTCATTGAAAAAATTGGCCTTACTCCGGTTTTGACACCTTTGGTGAAAGAATATATTGATATTTGCAGTTTTTCTATATTCGGAGCATATCTATATAATGCATTGAAAGAATTCCTGCAGGCTTATGAAATAGTTCTTTTCCCCAATATTGTCTCTTTGGCTGCAATAATCATAAATCCTTTTATTTGCTTTGCTCTTGTTTTTGGATTGTGGGGGTTGCCCGCATTAGGCGTAAAAGGCCTTGCAATAACAGCTGTTATAGTAAGAACTTTTATGGGAATAAGTCTTTTCGCTTTTTGTCACAGATTCCTTAGAAACCAAATATCAAAAACTTTTGAATATATTAAAGAACTGTTAAAAGTCGGCTGGCCTATTGCAATATCGCTTTTTGTCGAATTTTCAGGTTTTAATGTAACAGCTGTGTTGGTAGGGAAAATATCTTCCGTATTAACAGCAGCGCATAATATCATCATAACTTTTGCAAGCACAACGTTTATGATTCCTTTGGCAATATCAAATGCTATGGCAGTAAAAATAGGCTATGCGAACGGACAAAATAACCTCAAAAGCCTGAAAAGATATGCAATTTGCGGCATAGCAATGATTTTTCTTTTCATGTCATTTACAGCTTTAGTTTTTGTCAAATTTCCGACTCAATTAATACAAATTTTCACATCCGATATATTCGTAATACAAGCAGCTTTGCCTGTGATTTTGATAGTAGCAGGATTTCAGATTTTTGACGGGTTACAGGTGGGTTTTTCAGGCGTATTAAAAGGGCTAAAACTGACCAAGCCTATTATGATTACAACAGCTATAGCTTATTGGGTAATAGGAATCCCCCTTGGATGTACTTTAGCATTTAAATACAATTTGGGCTTATACGGGCTTTGGATGGGGCTTGCCATTGCTCTTTTGAGCGCAGCATTGATATCAGGAAGCATAATTATGCTAAAATTAAAACAAATGGAATCCAAAAGGAGCAACAATGAAAGATTTAGCAAAAACATACTATGAACAAGGCTATTCTTGTTCAGAAGCAATACTCAAAGCAGCAGCACAAAAAGGGTATGTCTCAAAAGAATTAACTCGCTTGGCAACAGCTTTCTCAGGCGGAATGTCATCAGGTTGCTTATGCGGAGCTGTTGCAGGATCGCAGCTTGTAATAAGTGCAAATTTGGGACGAGAAGAACTGTTGGAAGACTCATCAGAATGCAAAGGTACTGCCAAAAACTTTGTAGAACAATTCAAAGATAGGCATCAATTTACATGCTGCAAAGCTCTAAGCAGCAAATTTGAGTTCGGTTCACTTGAAAGAAGAAAAAACTGCGCCACACTTGTATATGATTCAGCAGAAATTGTTGAAACGCTTATAAAAGAAAAGACTCTGACCAAATAAATTTTTGCAAATAAAAACCGCCTGGTTTTATCAAGCGGGAAGTGTTAAGTTGGTTAAGGTTAAAGGTTAGTGTTAGGTATTTTAGTTTTTAAACTTTGTATTATGCTGACAGATTGATTGACTCCAAATCTTGTCTGATTTGAGTTTCAGCAATGGAAAGATCTGTATTGGCATCAATATCACCCAATATGTTTGATTTTTGAGTGAATGACAAATTGCTTATTCCCATTTGCCAGCAAATTTTTTCAAAAAGACTTTCAATAGCGGAATCTTCTTTAATGTCAGAGAAAGTGAAAGAGAAACCGTCTTTTAAGTCCAAAGTTGATGCGGTTGTTTGTTTTTCAGGCTCTTCAACAGCAACTTCAGAATCAACTTTTTCAGCTTCAGAAACAACTTTCGATGTTGATTTTGATGTCACAATAGGAGCAATAGAAGACTCTACATCGATATCCTCATAAGAGTTATTTCCTTTAGAAGCAAATAATTTAGAGAAATAATCCTGATCTTCAAAAGTAAGATTACCTGCAACAGATTTATCTTTAAGATCCATTGTGAAGGTTCCGAAGATGTTATTTGTGCCATCAGCAGAGCTCAAAGAAGAAAGGTTAATCCCTTGAACCAGGCTCATATCATAACCTGAGCCTGTCAAAGTACCATTCTCATCCACCGCATTCAAAATAACTTTAGCGGCAGTCATCTCTTCTTGTGAAACATATCCGTCTTTATTTGTGTCTAAGTTTTTCAAACTTTCAAAAAGATTTTCTTTTGTATCTTTAATACCAAGAATCTCTGCAACATTACCGATTGTACCGTCATCATTTGAATCTACACCAAGAATGTATTTTTGGCCGTCAATTACAACTTCGTATGGGTCTGTACCGTTAGGACATTCAGCAATCATCAACTCTTGCAATGCTTGCATCGCACCGACTCTTGCTTCATATTCTGCACGAATGCTGTTATTAATTGAAGATTCAATAGTTTTTTGTTGAACTTTCATCTGCAAATCTACAAGTTTTTGTGCAGAAGACATAATTGCTGTTGTCAAAAATGTAGCATTTTCTGAAGTATAGCCTGTGTTGTTAACATCAGGAGTTAAACCGCCGACACCAAAAGAATCTCTGACCATCCAAGATATGTACAAAGGAACGGTATCACCGATTTCGTCCAAAGCAAAAGTAGACAATTTGGAGCCTTGGTCAACATCTGTAGGATTATCTGTTTGTTCATCAAGATTAAGACCTGTACTCATATCCCACATATAAACTTTAGCCTTTTCAGCCTCTGTTGTTTTTGCTGATGCTACAGATGCATTAGCTGCAACTTGATTAAACTTTGTATACCCTGTTGTTGATGAATCATTCAACAAGAAATTTCTAATGTTTGTACCGTCTGCGGCATAATTAGCTGCAAGATTATAAAACATCTCTTCTTGAGAAGCACCGTCAATACCTGTTGAAGTATCGTCATTAAAAAGTGTACCAAAAATCATATCGGCATTTGCAAAAATATAATCACTCACTTCAGGCTTAACGCTTTGCCCGTATGTTTCTTGCGCATATTGAAGAGCCAAAGATGCAGCCATAGTGGCAGCTGTTGCGGCTTCTTTTTCTCTTCTTAACCTATCATCAGAATTAGACTCATTATCCAAGCTATGACCGCCTGCTTTTGTTTTGTAATAAGCAAACAAGTCATCATAAAGTGACATATAAGTCTGCATTTCTGCATCGAGCTGTTTTTGCAAAAGAGCTGTTTCTGCATCAATTGAGCTGTAAGCTATTTCAGGATATCCGCCATAAGCAAGAATATTACTGTTAAGCTCAGACTTGAGAGCTGTAGCTTCTTTTGAGAGTTGATTATACAAAGCTTCTAGATTTTCCATATTAGTGGAAATTTTGCCGCCTGATAAAATAGTTGAACCGGCTACAGTGTTTCCATCAGCATTTACAAAATTGTAATTTGCCAAGTCCAAAGAACCTGATGTGACATTCAAAGCAGCTGTTGCACCTGTAGCAAATTTTTCCAAGAAAAGCTCTTTGTAAACATCAACTCTGTCTTCAACAGTATTGGCAGTATAAGCAAGTTCTGAAGAAGATACTAACTTGGTCATATCCATATAATCATCATTGCCTGATTCAAAAAACTTATAGCCATCAGAAACTGATAAAGTTGTACTGTACAAGTTTTGATAATCAGAGATAAACTTGGAAGGGTCAGATAGAAGACCATTTGAAGTAGCCAAGGCATCAGAAGAGAATCCAAAAACATTCTTTAGATAATCACTGTTATAAGCACTGGATAATTTGCCTGTATTTATTCCGTATGTGAATGCCATTTTACTTCTATACCTTTTTTACCTAACCTTTGCTTATATATATAAAGTATATAAACAGGATAGGATTTCAGTTTTAGGCAGTTTCGTTACATAAGTTTACAAACTATTTTTGGGTAACAAAATCCACAGAACTTACAAATTTTAAGTTCGAAACAAATTTGGCCTTATGCTCCAAAAGAGATTCCCCGGCGAAGTATTTTTTGAGCAAATAATGAAGTTTCAGCATTTTAGCAAATTTTCTTCGACAATCCAAACACTCACAAAGATGTCTTTTTATCTCAGAAGAAAAATCAAAGTCCAATTCTTCATCAACAAATGCCGACAAATGCTCAGATACCAATTTACAGTTAATACCATTTCTCATAGAAAACCCCTTTTTTAATCTAAATAATCTTTCAATTTTTCCTGAAGTTTCGCTCTGGCTCTTGCTATTCTCGATTTTACCGTACCTATATTTGTGTCAAGAATCCTTGCTATTTGCTCATAACTCAACCCCTGTAATTCCCTTAAGACGACGACTTCACGAAAAGGTTCCTCTAATTCCCTGATGGATTTTCGAATAAGGACATCCAATTCAAAATTTTTGATTTTTTCATCAGGGTGTATAGAGGTGTCCTCGATTTCTTTTGATTGAAATTCTGATGGTTCATCATAAAAACTATCAATCGAAAACATATTTGGCTTGCGCTTTTTGCGGCGCAAATCATCATAAAAAACATTATAAATAATCTGATTCATCCACAGCTTAAAATGTTCTTTTTTCTTAAGAGATTTTATGGATTTTGCTATTCGCATAAGAACTTCTTGCGACAAATCATCAATATTCTGACCGGATGGCCCAAGATGATATAAAGTAGAATATATTATCCCTGAGTGTCTTCGCAAAAGCTCCTCCAAAGCAACCCAATCAGAGCCTTGAGCTTCGTCTATAAGAAGCATAAGATCCATTTTTTTATAGTCTTTTTTACGCAAATAGTCCAAATTCAACACCTCACAGTTTCAAAATAACTGCAATCTTTTGAAGTTGAAATCATCTTTGTTATATAATCAATTAGGTATTTTTATTAAGGTGACGTCTTGAAAAGAATTATTGATGCAAATCTGAATAGAGCAACAGAAGCCCTGAGAGTCTTGGAAGAAATAGCGAGATTTTACCTTGATGACAAAGCTATGTCTGAACAACTAAAAAACATAAGGCATAATATATCAAAAGAAGCTGATAAAGATTATGAGACACTTTTAGACTCAAGAGACACTATAGGTGATGTCGGAATTGATGCAAAAAACTCTACTCACAGAACCAACATAGTAAACATCTTTAAAGCCAATATTAAAAGATTACAACAAGCCCTAAGAACATTAGCAGAATATGGCGAAGCCCAGGCTTTGGATTTTAAAATTTTTGAAAAAGCCCGCTATGAAAGTTACACACTGGAGAAAGAAATGTATAACAACCTATCAGCCAAATTAAACAAATTCAGACTCGAAGACAAAAATCTTTATCTTGTGACTTCATCTGACAATTTTAGCTCCGAGGATGATTTTCTTGATGCTGTTGCATCAGCTCTTGATGGAGGTGTGAGACTTATTCAACTCAGAGAAAAATCCCATGACGCCAAAAAAATCACTCGATTAGGCAAAAAAATAAGAGAACTGACATCTATTTACAATGCAATATTTATTTTGAACGATAGAATCGACATCGCTCAAATCATTGATGCAGACGGCGTTCACCTTGGCCAAGATGATATTGATATCAAAGATGCAAGAAACATTCTCGGCGATAAAATGATTATCGGCATATCAACACACTGCCCCGAGCAAGCCCGAAAAGCACAAGAACAAGGTGCTGATTACATAGGAGTCGGCCCGATTTTTACCACTCCGACAAAGCCTGGACGACAAGCTGTCACAACAGAATACGCAAAATGGGTTTCTAAAAATATCAATATCCCATGGTATGCAATCGGCGGAATAGACTCTGATAATATCCAAGAAGTCCTCACCGCAGGCGCAACAAGAATTGCCGTAGTCAGAGCTATTATAAACGCGTCTTCTCCATCTGATGCCGCGAAAAATTTTCTTGAAATATTAAACAAAGAAACACTTGTAAAATAATTCAATAAACTGGTTGCTCGCGTTAAACGGCGTTTCGCCAAAATTCTCATTTTGGCTTCAGCCTTGGCTCGCAATCCGCAAATATTAATTTTTTGTTTATTTTGCCGTTAAAACAAAAAAAATCTGCTTAAATGATAGCATATTAGAGTTATGTTTAATTTGCGTATAAATTAACTATTTTGATCAAGGAGATTATAAAAATGGCAAAAACAATTGGTATCGATTTGGGTACAACAAACTCAGTCGTAGCAGTAATGGAAGGTGGAAAACCCACGGTAATAGCTAACGCAGAAGGTTCAAGGACAACTCCTTCTATCGTGGCAATTGCAAAAAACGGAGAACGTTTAGTAGGTCAGTTAGCAAAAAGACAAGCTATCTTAAACCCCGAAAAAACTGTTATCAGTATCAAACGCCACATGGGCAGCGATTACAAAGTTAAAATCGACGGAAAAGATTACACTCCTCAAGAAATCTCAGCAATGATTTTGCGCAAGTTAGCAGATGACGCTTCCACATATCTTGGAGAAAAAGTCACCTCTGCAGTAATTACAGTCCCTGCATACTTTAACGATGCTCAAAGACAAGCAACCAAAGATGCAGGAAAAATAGCAGGACTTGATGTCCTAAGAATAGTAAACGAGCCTACAGCAGCAGCTTTGGCTTATGGACTTGAAAAAGAAAAACCAGAAAAAGTACTTGTATTCGACCTTGGTGGCGGTACATTTGACGTATCAGTCCTTGAAATAGGCGATGGCGTGCACGAAGTACTTTCTACATCAGGTGACACATTACTTGGTGGTGATGACTTTGATGAAAAAATCATCAAATGGTTGGCAGAAGAGTTCAAAAAACAAGAAGGCATTGACCTAAAATCAGACAAACAAGCTATGCAGCGTCTAAAAGAAGCTGCCGAAAAAGCAAAATGCGAACTTTCCTCAGTAATGGAAACTTCAATTAATTTACCGTTTATCACAGCGGATGCGAACGGACCTAAGCACTTGGATTTGACTCTGTCAAGATCCAAATTCGAAGACTTGTGCCACGATTTGCTCGAAAGATGCAAAAAACCGATGGAACAAGCCCTCTCTGATGCAGGTCTTTCAAAAGGGGAACTGGACGAGGTTGTACTCGTTGGTGGTTCTACCCGTATCCCTGCGGTCCAAGCACTCGTCAAAGAGTACACAGGCAAAGAACCAAACCAATCAGTTAACCCTGATGAAGTTGTAGCAGTGGGTGCTGCCGTTCAAGCAGGTGTATTGGCGGGCGAAGTCAAAGACATCGTACTTTTGGATGTAACTCCTTTGACTCTTGGAATAGAAACCCTTGGCGGTGTTATGACAGCTCTTGTGCCTCGTAACACAACCATCCCTGTTTCAAAATCTCAAGTTTTCTCAACAGCAGAAAATAACCAAACAGCTGTTGACATACACGTTCTTCAAGGTGAAAGGCCTATGGGCAAAGACAACAAATCACTCGGTATGTTTAGGCTTGACGGTATCCCACCTGCAATGAGAGGAATCCCGCAAGTTGAAGTAACTTTTGATATTGATGCTAACGGTATTGTTAACGTATCTGCAAAAGATAAAGCTACAAACAAAGAGCAAAAAATCACCATCACAAATTCTTCAAACTTGAACGAATCTGATATTGACAGAATGGTAAAAGAAGCTGAATTGAATTCAGAAGAAGATAAAAAGAAAAAAGAAGAAGTCGAAATCAGAAATAACGCTTCAGGACTTGTTTCTTCAGCAGAACGCCTGGTCAAAGACTTTGAGGGCAAAATCTCTGATGAAGAGAAAAACAAAATCGAAGCACAAAAAACTGATCTTCAAAAAGCAATCGATGAAAACAAATCGGCTGACGAAATCAAAAAACTGTCTGATGAATTGCAGCAAACAATCTTTGCAATATCACAAGCAGCATATCAATCAGCCTCATCAGAAGCCCAAACAGAAGGCGCCCAAAGCGAAGAACCAAAAGCTGAAGGACCAAGCGATGATGATGTAATCGATGCTGAATACACAAAACAAGATTGATAATACACCAATATCATCCCTCTATTAAACAAAATCCCCGAATAACTATCGGGGATTTTTACTATTAAATTTTGAAAAAAGAACGCAAAAAACAATTGTAATCCTGATTGTTTTAGCGCAAAATAGATAAGTAAGAGATGAAAATGAGGAATTAATAATGACAAGTGTTGTCGTAGTCGGCGCCCAATGGGGTGATGAAGGTAAAGCCAAAATAACTGACCTGTTATCAGAATACGCAAGTACTATAATCCGCTACCAGGGCGGATGTAACGCAGGACACACGGTCGTTGTGAACGGCAAAACATACAAATTCCATCTGATTCCATCTGGAATACTTTATGAAGGCAAAACCTGTATTATTGGTTCAGGCTGTGTTATTTACCCAAAAGTTCTCATCCAAGAAATTAATGATTTGATAAAAAGGGGCCTAACTCCAAAAAACCTCAAAATCAGCCCTCTTGCACACATCACCATGCCCTATCACATAGATATAGACGGCTATAGCGAATCTGATCTTGGCAAGAACAAAATCGGAACAACCAACAAAGGAATCGGGCCGACTTATACAGACAAAATTGCAAGAGCAGGCATAAGAGTAGAAGATCTTTATGACAAAGATTCCCTCTCAGATAAACTTGATGTAATTTTGCCACGTGTAAATAAAACCCTTACAGAAATATACAAAATGAAACCCTATACAAAAGAAGAAATTTGGGCATATTGCAACGAATATTCAGAACTTTTAAGCCCCTATGTTTGTATGGATACGCTTGAAATTGTACAAAACAGTTTAAAATCAGGAGAAAATATCCTTTTAGAAGGTGCCCAAGGCACAATGTTGGATATCGACTACGGAACATACCCCTATGTAACAAGCTCAAACCCTATCGGCGGCGGAGCAGCAGTAGGAAGCGGTGTAGGACCTGCCCATATAAAAGATGTAATCGGAATTTCAAAAGCGTATGTAACAAGAGTAGGAGAAGGGCCTTTTATCACGGAACTTTTTGATGAAATCGGAGAACAAATTTGCGAAATAGGTCATGAATACGGCACAACCACAGGCCGTAAAAGACGCTGCGGATGGTTTGATGCAGTAGTAGGCAAATACAGCGTATGGGTCAATGGTTTGACAGGTATGGCTATTACCAAAATTGATGTCCTTGACTCTTTTAACGAACTCAAAATCTGTATAGCTTACAAAGACAAACGAGACGGAACAATTCACAAAAACTACCCCACCAACGCAGCTATCCATAAATATCTTGAACCTGTATATAAAACCATGCAAGGATGGAAGAGTGATCTTTCAGGAGTAAAAGTTTTTGAAGAACTCCCAAAAGCAGCGCAAGATTATATAAAAGAAATAGAAAAACTCATAGAATGCCCTGTCTCTATAGTCTCTGTAGGACCCGACAGAGAGCAAACTATCATAAGAACAAACCCTTATAAAAAATAATTTAAAAAAGATGTTGACGAAGAATTATGTTGTTGGTATCTTATATTTACAGACACAACGATCTACGCCACATCGGCACACGGGAGTCTAAGATGCGCTTGTAGCTCAGCTGGTAGAGCACTCCCCTTTTAAGGGATAGGTCGCGCGTTCGAATCGCGCCAAGCGTACCATTTTTAATCAGAGGGCATCGCCCTCTTTTTTAATGGGAAATTATACCCCAAGGTCATTTTCTTCTCTTTTAACGGCTCCGCCAACTTTTTTGCCATTTTCATACCTGATAGAAACCGTATCAGTATAAACAGGCTTAGGTTCACTCATTTTATCTTTTGTCACATAAACATAATTATGATGGGAAATATAATCATTTTGGGCTGTTTTGCCATCTGCCGACAAAGTTCTGGTGACGCTTTTGGAAACAGGCAACGCCCCATCAGGATGTTTGAAATTGAGATTATACGTATTCAAAACTGTCTTCTTATCACCATTTTCGAGTTTTTTCGTAAAAACATCTTGAGATAACACCAGCTTGTGCCCGACAATTTTGGACACTTTTGCCGGCTCTCCTTGAGCAAATTCGGACAAAAAAAGCGTACCATCATTTTTCATCACCTTTTTTTGAAATAAAGAATTATCTTCTCTAAAAACTCGTATTACCTGCGTGCCAACACGCGTAGTAGTGCTCTCAATTCCTGCCATAATAAAAACCCTTCTGCTATAATTTCTTCTGAGTAAAATTAAATTATAACCCTAGGTTTTAGTTTTGCTACAAATGTAAAGATAAAAATTCACATCTTTTTACAATTATTCTATTATTCTTATTTTCAAGTTTTGAATAGGCTCTTTTTTTATAAGTTTTTTCAGGTTTTCTTGATTGTTTTTTACAGCCACCATCCAGCCGGACTTTGGGTTGACAAACAAAAAATATGCAGCTTCTGACGCTGCTAATTTTTGGACATCATCAATTTCAAGTTCTCCTTTATCAGACAATGAAAAAACACTAAAAGACAATGGATCTGAAACACTACTGTCAAAAAAACAATCGTATTTTACGCTTGAAAGTTTGGTAGTATCCTTGACAACAGGATGACCTTTTTTGGTAGAAAACCAATTCCACAAAGCATCTATAATTGTTTCTATCTTAACAGTTGCCACTATTCTTCATCTCGTTGCAAAATCTGGACAAAAATCTCAACCAAGCGGCCATCCCATTGGGTATTGGCGCCTTCAAGAAGAATATCGGTGGCTTCTTTTTTGGTGTAAGCAAGCCTATATGG
>JAQUTS010000033.1 GCA_028694275.1 Candidatus Gastranaerophilales bacterium | reverse complement strand
TTCTGTCAGACGGTAAATATCATTGAGGGTGATTTTTTCATCCAAAAATGCCATAACGGCCTCTTCATTTGCCCCATTCATAACGGATGGGCAAGTACCTCCTTGGCGACCTGATTCATAGGCAAGTTTAAGACATGGGAATTTGTCAAAATCAGGAGCTTCAAAAGTCAGATTTTGCGCTTTTACAAAGTCAAAACTGCCTGTTTTTATGCCTTCGACCCTATCAGGGAAAGTAAGCGCATATTGAATCGGAATGTGCATACTAGGCAATCCAAGCTGTGCGATGACGCTTCCGTCATGGTGCTCAACTGCACTGTGGATAATGCTTTGCGGGTGTACGACAACATCAATATCATCGTATTTCACATCAAAAAGGTGGTGAGCTTCGATGATTTCAAGACCTTTATTCATAAGGGTTGCAGAGTCGATTGTGATTTTTCTTCCCATGTTCCATTTTGGGTGGGCGAGGGCTTGTTTGGCTGTTGCGTTTTTGATGTCTTCAATATCCCAAGTACGGAATGGCCCGCCTGAAGCTGTTATCAGAAGTTTTCTGATTTTTGTAACATCACCGCAAATGCACTGATAAATCGCGCTGTGTTCGCTATCAACCGGAAGAAGCTTTACGCCTTGGGTTTTGACCCTTTGCATAATTATATCGCCTGCTGTGACAAGGGTTTCTTTATTGGCAAGAGCTATATCAATGCCTGAATTTATTGCGGCAAGAGTCGGATAAAGTCCTGCAAAACCTGATAATGCGACCAAGATTTGGCTGTTCATATTGTCTTGAGCAATTTCAACAAGTCCGTCTTGGCCATAAAGGACTTCAAGCTTTGGAAATTCTTTTTCGATTTCAAGGGCATGTTCTTTTGAACCTACTGACACTTTTTCGGGGCGAAATTTTTGGATTTGTTCGCGCAAAAGGTTGATATTACCTCCGCAAGCAAGCGCATATACGCGGAATCTGTCTTTGTTTTTTTCGACAACTTCCAGCGCTTGTGTGCCTATTGAACCTATTGAGCCTAAAATTGAAATCGTTTTCATAATAAAAAGTATAATCCAAAAAAACTACTTGATAAACATGCAATCGCCATAACTGTAGAAGCGATATTTTTGCGTGATGGCTTCTTTGTATGCATTCATTATGTTTTCGCGTGTAGAAAGGGCACTCACAAGCATTAAAAGAGTCGATTTGGGCAAATGGAAGTTTGTAATGAGCCTATTTACGACTTTGAACTCATACCCGGGGTAAATAAAAAGCTCCGATGCATCATGGCATTTTTGGATACATCCATATTTGGCAAAGGCTGTCTCAAGTGTGCGTACTGTTGTTGTGCCTACGGCTGTTATTCTTCGGCCGTCTTTTTGGGCTTGAGTTATCATAGTGGCAGTTTCTTCTGAAATCTGAAAACTCTCAGAGTCCATTTTGTGCTCTAAAATATTATCAACTTTGACAGGGCGAAATGTCCCAAGGCCCACATTCAAAGTCACAAAGCCTACTTGTACGCCTTTGTTTTTGAGTTTGTTTAATATTTCATCGGTAAAATGTAATCCTGCTGTTGGTGCGGCAACGGATCCGGGGGTTTTGGCATAAACAGTTTGATAACGGTCATGGTCTAGTTGTTTTATCTGTTCGTCTGTCATTTGCCTTTGAATATAAGGCGGAAGCGGTGTTAATCCGACATTGTCCAATACTTTGTAAAAATCGCCATCAAAAATGAGTTCGACCATCATTTTGTCATTGTCTAATCGACCGATGACTTTGGCCTTTAGCTGTTCGTTGAATGTGACAATAGAGCCTTCTTTGGCTCTTTTGGCCGGTTTGATAAGGCATTCCCAGAGTTTGCCCTCAGGATTTTTGAGCAAAAACACCTCAATGCGCGCCCCTGTGTCTTTGTAACCGATAAGGCGAGCCGGTATGACTTTTGTGTTGTTCAAAATCAGAACATCATCCTTTTCAAAATATTCTGTGACATCGGCGAAGATTTTATGCTCAAGTGTGCCTGTTTTTTTGTTCATAACAAGCATTTTTGAGAGTTCTCTTGCCGTTGTGGGCATTTGCGCAATCAATTCTTCGGGTAAATTGTAATCAAATTCATTAACCAGCATATTTTTATTCTACTCCAAAAACGCTACAAGGCGCATAAAATAAGGTGTTTTTAAATTTCACGTTTTTAATTGTAACAAAAAAGCATGATTTTTCTTAACATTTACTTTATTAATACATAAGGGAACATTCTAGGACAACAATAAGGTTATATTTAATGCCAATCAAACCAGTTAGTTTGAATACAGTTACAAGCATTTTGCCTGTAGAAGCAATTAAAAAGGTTCATAATCCTTTTGATTACTCACAGGCTCTACAACAACAGGGTCTTAAAATGGCAGAAGACCCAAGTATCTATCAGAATCCTCAAGCGAGTTTGCGTTATTTAGCATAAAGTTTTTATTGGTATAGGTTAAGGTGTATGGTTTTGGCAGCTTTTAATATAAAAGCTGCTTTTTTATTTGCGGTTAAAACCCTTTGTATGACTGCGTTTTAGGTTAAGTTTTGTTACGGAAAATCACATCAAAAAAGCAATATTTTTATCAAAAAAACGTTTATATAAACAGGTGGTTATAAGTTAAGGTTATACAAAATGTTTTCTGCAATCAATCCAATGATGAATATGTACAATCCTATGATGGGAATGGGCGGAGCATATAATCCTTATATGATGGGGATGGGTATGTATCCTCAAACACTTGAACAGTACAAAAACATGCAGACTGTTTCATCAGAGATGACAGGCAATCAAGTAAGTTTTATGGGCAAAATTAACCCGTTTTTCAGCACATCCAGAAATGAAAGAATGGGTTTTCAAAGATCTATGAGTGAATATCAGGCAGATTTAGTCGATATTTACAGTCCTTATTCTAAGGGCAATATCCAAAACACCAAAGAATTAATGAATATGTCAATGGATTATCAGCAAAGTATGATGCAAAATTCTATATTTGCTAATCCTATGATGATGATGAACCCGATGATGAATCCTTTTGGATTCGGAATGGGTTGTCCTACAGTAATTTAAAAGTTTCAAATTTATATATCCTTGTTTTATAATCCCTAATTTAAGTAAGCTTCAATGCTTACTTTTTTTTTGCTAAATTTGCTCAGGGGTGAGCGAAGCGAAATAAGACAAAACTAAAAAGCACCCCATGGTGGAGTGCTTTTTTTAAATTATTAAAAAAACCTAAGCGATAGCTTCTTCTCTGATTTCAGCTTTTCTTCCTGCTTCAACAATCGCTCTTGCAGTGCCTGCCATTTCGATTGTTGATGAAAGTTTGTTGATGCAAGATCCGACACCGACTGCACTTGCGCCTGCAGCAAATGCCATAGGAGCTGTGGTTGGTGTGATTCCGCTTGCTGTCATTACAGGAATATCAATGTTTCTTGTAAGTTCAATTGTGTTAGCAATAGAGACATTAGCTTTTTCGAGTAATCCTCTTGCGCCTGTGTTTTCTACATTTGCAACAGAAGCACCTTCTGATTGAATCATATCAACGCCCATAGTTTCGAGTTGTTTTGCAACTTCGATCTGTTCAGAAATATCAAGGTGCCCGGGAACGGTAACGCACAAGAAAGTTTCATTGCCGATAAGTTCGCGAGTTCTTTTTGTTATGTTAAGAACATCTTGGACATTTACTCTCAAACCTTTTTTGTAAAGTGCGTCGTAGTTTCCGATTTCAACCGCATCAGCACCCATTTTGACAGCCATTGCAAGCTCATCAGGGTTGATTGATGAAACAAAAATTACAAGGTCTGTAAGTTCTTGCGCCAAAGTAATGATCTCTGGTTTTGCTGAGATATCAATTGCGTTTGCACCGGCCATATCTGCTGCGCAAATAACTTTTTTAACATTTTCCATATCAAAATTATCAATACCTGCGATTATTTTTACCATTGATTTTTCTTCGATACTTTTTCTTAATTTTTCCATTTTATTCATTGTGAGTCCTCCAGAATATATATTAATTAGAATGTTTAGCCATATTTAATTTCTGCTTCATCATACTTTCGCTTTACAAGGATTATAACATTAAAATATAATTTAGTTAGTCAAATTATGAAAGAAATATGAAATGAAACTTAAAGAAGCGATAGAAATAATATGGCAAAACCGTAAATATGAGCCAAATTCGCTCATAGAGGCTCTTAGCCATCTTAATGAGGAAGTCTCAAAAAGCCTCAAGGCTGCGATGAGAAACGATAAAAAAGAATCACAAAAAGAACTGGAAGACGCTTTTTCGTGCATGCTTATTGCGATGAAAATGCTGAATATCAATCTTGATAATGTTGTTTATCGCCAAATTGAAAAAATGCAAACAGATATAAGCAAGACTATGCATATTTTTTCTGATAGAGTTGAGATGCGCATAGAAAACGAAATCAAAGGTGGGTGGAATATTTATTCGCAAGAAGATGTTTTGGATGCTCAAAAAATGGCCCAAGA
The DNA here is from genome assembly GCA_028694275.1 of Candidatus Gastranaerophilales bacterium. Classification (GTDB taxonomy): domain Bacteria; phylum Cyanobacteriota; class Vampirovibrionia; order Gastranaerophilales; family CAJFVJ01; genus JAEWLZ01. Next base: position 8,302 of record JAQUTS010000033.1, on the reverse strand, counting down.
GTTCAAATGCAAAGTAATTTGGGAAGGGGCTACTCAATTAAGTCTGAAAGATATGGTGGAAAATGCAAAAAAAGACAAGAATTAACAAATTCATAGCTCAAAACGGTCTTGCATCAAGGCGCGGGGCGGATGATTTGATATCTGAGGGTAAAGTGAAACTTAACGGCAAAACTGTTACAGAGCCGGGAGTTCTTGTTTCAGAAAAAGATTCGATAATAGTTAACGGTCAAAAAATCGAACCTCAAAAAAAGGTATACATGGTTTTTTATAAACCGCCCGGATACATCACAACCCGCGATGATGAAAAGGGTCGCAAGACTATATATGAGTTTTTTCCTGAAAAATTCAAAAGTCTAAAGCCGGCAGGCAGGCTTGATAAAGACTCATCAGGGCTTTTGTTGATGACAAATGACGGTGAGCTTATCCAAAAAATGACCCATCCGAAAATCAAAGTAGCCAAAATATATCGTGTTGCGATAAAAGGCAAAATCACCATGCCTGAGCTTGAAAAATTGGCCGCGGGCGTTGAAATTGAAAAGGGCAAAACAGCATATGCAGAATGTCTTATTTTGGAAGCTACGAAAGAAAAATCAGAGCTTGAGGTTATTCTCTATCAAGGGTATAACAGACAAATTCGCAGAATGATGGAATTAATCGGGCATGGTGTGATTTCACTTAAAAGAATTCAGCATGCGACACTTACTTTGCATGGTATGAACAGGGGCGATTACAAAATTTTAAAACCCAAGCAAGTACAAGAGCTTAATAATCATTTGCGCAAAATTGAAAATCCGCAAGATAAAAGCCCAAAAAAATTGTAAAAAGAAAAAGGGATTAATCTTGTTGCAGTAGCCTTTAAGGAAAATTGTCAAGTTTTTGGGCTTTTATACAACTTTTACTTATTTTTGGGCTTGCTTGATTTATCAAGTAGATTTTAGTGTCTCTTTTTTTGATAATTTTTCTTGGTTGCCATAGTTTTGGTCTTTTACTCTTTTGACTTCATCCATAAAATTTTGCTGAAACAGACCTTCTTTTTGAAAGTATTTGAACAATTTTTGGCGACTGTCGTTTATTTTTAGCATTGTTTTTAGTTTTCTTTTGTTTAACCTGATGAGTTTATTATAAGTATTTTTTTCTTTTTGCATAAGCAAAAACGCCAAAGATGACTCTTGGGAGCTAGACGGAAAAACAGATTAAGTGTTAATCTGTAATAAGGGAGCGGATATAAGAAAATGTTGAAATCAGCAAGGTACTTTTTTATTGTTTTCATTATCACAACACTTATTCCTTTGGTGTTGATGTTTTTGTGGACCAGTAAAAAAATGCAATCTATGCGAAAAGAACACTCCAGGCATTTTTTGGCTGTAGATATAGGGCAATTGAAAAATTCTACAAATATGTATCTTCGATTGCAGGAGGCCAAAATCCTCGGGAAAACCCAATCTTTGCCAGAGGGTATCAATCTTGAAAAAATGAAAAAAATCTTTCCGGATGAACAAGTTTCTCTCATCAATTATTCCGGAAATGAGATAGTTTCTTATTATGAGTTTATGAAAATCCCTGATTCTCATTCTGAGGTGCTTTATTCATCCGTTGTAGTTCCTGTTAAATCTCAAAAACACAGCATGAAATTTTCATCAAAAGTGGATTTGAATAAAATCCGTCCGTTTGGGCCTTTTGATGTTGAATTGTATAAAGGCGATAAAATCACAAAAGATTCTTTTGTTTTGCTTTTGCCTGCGGCCAATATGCCTCCTCCGCCTGAATTGGGGCATAGGCATCCTTTTCATAATAACAAGCGGCTTTATCAGGAGCCAAAAGGAACTTATTCGACGGTTACTCTTTATGATTCTTCAAGGAAGGCAGTTGCTACTTTGGGGCTTAAGCATTTTGATGCCGGTCATAACGGGCCTCCGGGTGGTTTGCCTCCATTGCAAGATGAGTTTGGACTTTTGATTTTGTTAACAGGCTCTTGTTTGAGTTTTGTTGTGGGATTTTATATTCACAAAAATTTTATTACACCTATTTTGGAGCTTTCTGAAGCATCAAAAAAAGTTCAAAACGGTGATTTGTCTTTTGAAGTTTCGACGAAGGTCAAACATGATCAAATTCAAAATACCTATAGGAATTTTAATCAAATGATAAAGGATTTGAGAGAAAAAGAGGAGCTTCGCAAAAGTTTCATTCTCAATTTGACCCATGATTTGAGGACACCTCTTTTTGCACAAGAGAGGTCTTTATCTATGATTGCACAACGTTTTGAGGCTTTGGGGCTTTTGGATGAGGTGGAATTGTCAAAGAGCCTTGAAAAAAATAATCAGCATCTTTTGCGTATGGTGAATTTGATTTTGGAATCATACAGTTTTGATTCTCAAAAAATCAAACTTGATCCTAAGCCTTATAATCTTTTTGAAATGGTAGAGTCTTGCTATGAAAAAATCGGCCCGCTTGCGATTGAAAAAAATATCAAATTGATAAACAATATTCCTGTTGATTTGGCACCTGTAATTGCGGATGAGATTTCTATGAAAAGGGTTTTTGTTAATTTAGTTTCAAATTCGATAGAAAATTTGAATCAAAATGGGCAAGTGGTTATATCTGCTGAGCAAAATCAGGAGTCTGTTACTGTTTTTGTGGAAGATAACGGAAGTGGGATTTCGCCAAAGGATATTCAGCATATTTTTGATAGATATTTCACGGGCAAAAGTCTTGAGCGAAAACTGGGATCAGGTTTAGGGCTTGATGTGTGCAAAGAAATAATTAAACTCCATAAAGGCTCAATAAGCGTAGAAAGTGAGCTGAATAAATATACAAAATTCATAATCAAATTACCTTTAACGGGAGAATAAAAATGACTCGAATACTAATAGCAGAAGATCACGACAATACAAGAAAAAGCATTTTGTACGGGCTTAAGACTTTTGGAAATGTTGTTTCTGTTGCAGAAGTTGAAAATGGGCTTTTGGCTCTTGATTATGTCAAAAAACACCCCGTTGATATTGTGTTGATGGACATTGTAATGCCTGTTATGAATGGTATTGAGGCTACTCAACAAATAAAAAATATCAATCCTGATATCAAAGTGATTATGCTGACTTCTATGAATGATAAAGAAAATGTCCTTGCATCTTTGGCCTCAGGAGCAAATGCGTATTGCACCAAAAGTATCAAAATGAATGATCTGTTGTCTGTTATCAAAACAGTCCAAGACGGAGCTGTCTGGATAGATCCGCATATTGCCAATTTTCTTTTGGAGTTTATGCATTTTCATAAAAATCAAATACCTCAAGATTCTCACGTTGAATTTAATCTTACGGCAAGAGAAAAAGAAATACTTTCTCTTATTGCACAGGGCTTGTGTAATAAAGATATTGCCGATAAATTGTTTTTGTCTTTGCATACGGTAAAAAATCATGTGCGCAATATTATACAAAAATTAGCTGTCGAGGATAGGACTCAGGCCGCAGTTTTGGCCTTGAAAGAAAATCTCATCTAAAGTTATAAGCTGCAATATTACCTGCCGTACTCTGGGCCTATTGTCAAAATCTATCAGAACAATCTGCTGCCAGGTGCCAAGAGCAGGTTCACCGTTGATAATAGGTATGGTGACACTATTGCCGATTATAGATGAGCGTATGTGCGCATAGCCATTGCCGTCTTGCCATTTTTCATCATGGTGGTATTTGTGTTTCATCGGGGCGATTTTTTCGAGAATTTCCGGCAGATCTTTAATAAGCCCGGGCTCATATTCTATCGTAGTAATCGACACAGTGGAACCTTGCGCGTATATTAGGGCTTGCCCGCTTTCAACATTGTTGTTGTCGATGATTTTTAATACTTCTTTTGTGATGTCTATTATGTCTGTAAACCCTTTTGTCTCAAGAGTTATTTTTGCATTTATAATTGGCATCTTGTATCCCTTTGTTTGGTTGAAGGGATTTATTTTGAGAATTAGGTTTGGGTATCTTCAAAAAATTTGATAGCATCGTCAATTCTGTTGATTACAAAACCTATCTCATATGGGCAAAATCCCTTGGTCTCAAGTAATTCAGCTTCTAGCGATTCTATTATATTTTTTGCTTCTTGGAGTTTTTCTATTTCGTTCATATTTTTATTTTAGTTTAGTTTCAGCTGTTTTTGTAGTCATTTGTTTGTTGTGTATTCGATAGGCTGATTCTCAGCCTCTGCGGTTATTTTTTTGTAGGTATTGATTATTTCTTTGGCCTTATCAAGTTGGGGATCTTTGTGTTTGAGGAAGTCTTCTTTTGTGTATTCGACCTTAAAATCAGGCTCAATACCTTTTTTGTTGATGTCTGTTCCTGATGGGGTAAGGTACTTGGCGATGGTTATATTTAGACCGTTGTTTTTTTGTATGGTCTCTATTTTTTGGACAAGACCTTTCCCGAAGGATTTTTCTCCGACCAAAATAGCCCTGTTATAGTCTTTTAGAGCACCGCTTAAGATTTCTGATGCGCTTGCGGAGCCTTCATTGATTAATATTACGAGGGGTTTTTGGATGTAGTCATAGTTTGTTATGGCTTCTATTTTTGTGCTTTTGCCGTTTCTGTCAACGATGCTGACGATATTTCCTGATGGAATGAACATATTTGCGATGATAACGGCATTGGGCAAAAGCCCGCCTGTATTGCCTCTCAAATCTAAAATTATGCCTTTGGTTTTTTGTGATTTTTCAAGAGCCTGCTGAACTTCAACAGGTGTGTCCTGGCTTAAAAAGCTTGATATTGTTATGTGTGCAATGTTATCTGTGACATTTAGTTTTACTGTTTTTATTTTGATTTCTTCTCGTTTAATATTATAAACGATGGCAGTTTTATCTCTTATTATTTTGAGCTGAACTTTGCTATCAGCCGGGCCTCTGACAAGTTTGGCTACATCGTTTATTTTGAAGCCTTTTATTTCGGTGTCGTTTACTTTTGTCAAAATATCGCCTGCTTTGATACCTGCTTTTTGGGCGGGTGAACCCTCAAGGACACTTACAACAATTGTTTTGCCGTTTATTTCTGAAATATTTACCCCGATACCAAATAGCTTGGCGTTGATGCCGATATTTTGTTCTTCAAATTCTTCAGGCCTTAAAAACCTTGTATACGGGTCGTTTAGGCTTTCAATAATAGAATCTATCGCAACGTAAGCGTCTTCTTCCGTGTGGATTTGGTCGATGTATTTGTCTCTCCATTTGTTCCAGTCCTGGTGGTTGAGAGTTTTGTCATAGTATTCTGTTTTTAGTTCGTTCCAGCTTGTGAGAAACAGCCTTTGGGCTTTTGATTTGAACAAGATGTCACGAAAACCCAGGATTGATAAAATCAAAGCTAAGGCAATTATAAAAGTAACGGTGTATTTATTACGCATATCAATCCTCATGAAACGGTGTTTTTGTTTTTAATTTAAAATTGAGGAGTGTCTTTTTCAATCCCTGATGGGTCATAAGGTAGGAATAGTTTATTTTCCTTCAGGAATCAATCTATAGCCCCCGCCATAAATTGTGTCGATGTATTTTTTGTCTGAGATTTTTTGTAGTTTTGATCTAAGATGTCTTATGTGGACTCTTATTGTTTCAACGTCATCATCCGGCTGATATCCCCATATATCTTCAAGAAGCTTGCCTGATGATACCGCAGAGCCGTGGTTTTGGACAAGTATGTTCAAAATATCAAACTCTATGGGAGTAAGCTTAATGACTTCGTCTTTGATTTGTACGGAAAAATTTTCGGGAATGAGAGTTATGTCTCCGACGGTTTGAATTTCTGCTCGTCCTAATGATTCGGGGATGGCGTTTATTCTTCTTAAAAGGGCTCTTACTCTGAGTTTTAGCTCATCAAGTTCAAACGGTTTGACAAGATAATCATCCACACCTGCATCAAAACCCTTTGTTTTGTCCTGAATCATACCTAAAGCGGTAAGCATCAATATAGGCGTGTCTTCTGAGCCTTCGTTGTTTCTGATACGATTTGCTACGGTGAATCCGTCAACTTTTGGCATCATAACATCAAGAATAACAAGGTCCGGTTTTTCTTGTTTAACAAGGGCAAAACCTTTTATTCCGTCTTCTGCACAAACGACATCATGGCCAATAAGTTGAAGGTTAATTTTTATAAGCTCCAATATTGCCAAATCATCATCTACTACAAGAATTTTGCTCAAAATTCAAACTCCCGATAACCCTAATTTTCTTTGTTTTTGGTGCCTCAAACTCGTATTTTCAGAATTTGTTATTTTAAAAAATAAAGATCTTAGCTACTGTTCTATCGTAGCATACAATTGCAAATTTTAAATAAATGTTTTCTAAAAATTAAAGATTTTTAAAAAACGAATTTGATTCGGTTGTTTTGCGCAAAAATCTCTCGTACATTTTTGTAAAAAAATATAATTCTTTGTATCTTATGATGATATTTTTGTGTATTATTAGGTTATTCAAGAATTTTAAAAAGGAACTTTTTTATGATAAATTCAGTAGTTTTGGTAGGGCGCGCAGGACAAGATCCTGAGATGAGATATTTTGAATCAGGCAAAGTAAAAACGACTTTTTCTGTGGCTGTGAGCAGATGGTCAAAAAACGGTGAAACAACCGACTGGTTCAATATTGAGCTTTGGGACAAAAATGCCGAAGTTGCAGGCCAATATGTCAAAAAAGGTTCTCTTGTTGCAATAGACGGAAGACTGGCTATTGACAAATGGACAGGCCAAGACGGACAAAACCGCGAAAGAGCATTAGTAAGAGCCAACAACCTCAGACTCTTGGGCAGTAAAAAAGATCAAGGATAATTTACATTTATGGTTTTGCAAGCAGAATCAATAGGAATTATTGCGGATGATTTGACAGGCGCAAATGATACTGGTCTTCAGTTTCATCTAAAAGGGTGCAACACTCAGATTCTTTTTGATGCTACAGGTGAATACAATAACAAATTTTCACAAGCATGGGCAATCAGCACAGAAACCCGTAGTATGCCTGCTGATAAGGCTTTTGAAAAGACTTATGATGTCACCAAAAATATTTTGAACAACCTAAAAGCGGAGCATATTTACAAAAAAATCGACTCAACTTTAAGAGGTAATATAGCCGTTGAAGTGCTTGCTGTACTTGAGGCAACAGATTATGATGCGGCCATTATTTTGCCTGCATTCCCTCAAGAAGGCAGAGTTACAATAGGCGGTTATCATCTTTTGCGCGGTATGCCGCTTGAGCGAACAGAGTTCGCCCGTGATTTGAGAAGCCCGATTTTTGAGTCTCATATCCCGACTCTTTTGCAATCACAAATCGAAGATGCCGATCTTGTCGGACTTATTGAATTCAAAACTGTTTCAAAAGGCGCAGGGCCTATAATAAGAGAGCTTCATGCTTTGGTGGAAGAGGGCAAAAAACTCATAGTTGTTGATTCTATGTCAACGACTGATATGGAGCAGGTTTCGCTTGCTTTGCGCAAATCCAATTACAATATCCTTCCTTGCGGATCGGCAGGTTTGGCGCAAGTTTTGGCAGAAGAGTGGTTCCCTGATTTGAATTATCAGCATATTGCCAAAACAATTCCTGATATGCCGATATTGGTGGTTTCAGGGTCAGCGACCGATATTACCAAAACACAAATGCTCAAACTTGAAGAGGAAGAGGACCTTGATCCTTATTTTATAAAAGTTACGCCTGACAAGCTTTTGGATGAGTTATATGAGGATTTGACAGAACGTATACTTAATAATCTCGGCAAAAATAATACCGTTGTTCTTCAGGCATCGCCGCTTGAAAATGAACAAGTAAAAGAGTTTTTGGCAGAAAAAGGTCTTACGGCAGAAAAAATACCGGGCCTTTTGACGGATTATCTTGCCGATTTGACAAGAAAAGTTGTTGCACAAAAAGATGTTGTTTTGGTCCTTGTGGGCGGAGAAACTTCATACAAGTGTTGTAATGCAATATCAAGCAGGAACCTTCAGATTATTGATGAGGTCGAACCAGCCATCCCGCTTTGCATGGATCACAAGGCACAATGGATAGTGACCAAATCAGGTAATTTGGGTAATCCTAAAACACTTGTGAATCTTTTGAGATATTTTGAACAGCATGTCTGAAAAAATAGCCATAACCCTAGGTGATCCAAGCTCTATCGGTGCTGAAATCACTCATAAGGCTTTGGAGTCTTTGGATTTTGATATGAATAAATTTATTCTTATCGGAAACAAAAAATCATACGGAAAAATCGAAGACGGCGTTGAGTTTATAGATATAGAATCAGATGAGACCTTTATCCCCGGTAAGCCTTCAGCTAAAAGCGGAGAGGTAGCGTTTTTG
>JAQUTS010000181.1 GCA_028694275.1 Candidatus Gastranaerophilales bacterium | reverse complement strand
GGCTCCGCCTTCTCTACTGGTGAGTGTTATTTCAAGGTCTTTTGCCGCTTGTGTTGCATCTTCAAAAAATGTCTCGTAAAAATCACCCATACGATAAAGCAAAATTGTATCAGGGTAGTCTTTTTTGATTTCCAAAAACTGTTTCAACATAGGCGTGGCCAAATCAAGGTCAATTTCGAAAGTTTTTAGTATGCAAATTTTGCGTTCTTCCAAGGTCATCCCCTATTATTAAATTCCTTTAATAAATTATAAAACGAAACGTGTTTAAATTATAATAATGTTAAGGAATTTTTTACGAGGTGAGAAATGGGCTGTCTTAAAAGAATTTTTTCTATCATCATTTTGATTTTTGCATATATCGGATTTCAGTCCGTCGGCGGGGTCAAATTTTGTCAGGATTTCATAAGTAATATAGGAAAATCCGATACCGAAAAAATCCTCCCGACCGATAATGACTTTGATACATCCTCTATTGGTGATGATTTTGAAATTTCAAAATCGCTGAGTTTTGCAGGCGTCAAATACATTGAGGCAGACTACGAGAAAGCACCTCAGAAGATTTTTATTATAGATTCAAACGGATTCATAAAAATCACAAAAGAAGACTTTGAATCAGGCAAAATAGATTCCATTTTACAAGACACCATAAGCAAATTTTCATACATGGCAATAAGGATAGAAAACCCCAGAATCATCCGCTCAAGCAAATTTAGAGCTGTAGGGCAAGATATCCCCTATGTGATATTCAAGGCCGATGTAATAAGAGGCAAAATCCCACAAATGATCGGTATGATTGGTGTTATGGATGATAAAGACGGCAAAAACAGCATTATATTCTCATACAAAACAACAGGCGATTATGACCAGGAGGTGACAGAAAAATTCTTTCAACGCCTTAAACCCTCCAAGGAGCTGTAATGGAATTTAATCACTACCCTGTTTTACTCAATGAAATTCTCGAAGGCCTAAATTTAACATCAGGCAAAGTATATGTCGATGCAACGCTTGGCGGAGGCGGCTACTCATATGAAATAGCAAAAGCCATCCAGCCCACAGGAACACTAATTGCAACCGATGTTGATGATGATGCTCTTTTGGCGGCAAAAGAAAAACTCAAAGAATTTGATAACGTAAAAATATTCAAAAATAACTACTCAAAAATCCCGCAAATTCTAAATGAATTAGGCATGGAAAAAATAACAGGCGGAATAGTGTTTGATCTTGGAGCATCGTATCACCAATTGACCTCTGATAGTCGAGGTTTTAGCTTTTCAAAAGACTCTATGCTTGATATGAGATATGATTTGACCCTGGAAAAAACCGCAAAAGATGTTGTAAATGAATATAAAGAAGAAGAACTTGTGCAGATTTTTTCTGAATACGGTGAAGAACGCTTCTCCAAGACGATAGCAAGAGAAATAGTTAAGCAAAGAAAGCTCAAATCTTTTGAAACAACAAAAGAATTGGCCGATTTTATATGCAAAGCAGTACCTTTCAAAGCAGGCCATATACACCCTGCTACCAAGGTTTTTCAGGCTATACGGATAGAGGTCAATAACGAGCTTAAAAATTTGCAACAAACTTTAGAAAAAATTATTCCATTATTAGAAAAAGATGCTAGAATAGTTGTAGTGAGTTTCCACTCATTGGAAGATAGGATAGTCAAGAAGGCATTTAGACAGTACAGCAGTAATTGCAATTGTAAGCCGAATGACCCGATTTGCACTTGCGAACCGAAGAAATTAGAGTTAGTAAACAAAAAACCTATCTTGGCCACACAATTGGAGTTGGCTCAAAATCCGCCCTCTAGAAGCGCGAAATTGAGAGTAGCCCAAAGGATTTAAGGGAGAAAGATTAGAAATGGCTAATACTAAACTGGCAGGTAACTATAAGACACACAGAAAAACCGCTTATAGTGCTGCGGATATTATCAAAGCAAACTTTCCTGTTTATCAAAGCCTAAGAAATATCAGACTTGCAAACCTTAATAAAGTTTTGTCTCTATCACTTCTTTCTACAATGATTTTCTCTTTTGTTATGTATTCCGTTGTTGTTTGCAAACAAAAGCAAATTGAAGCTATACATTACGCTACCAAAACCATCGGTACCGAAAATATCGAACTCAAAACCAAACTTGATAACCTCAAATCTTTTGATAACGTCAATGCCAAAATAATGGCTGACGGCAATTTGCAGCAACCTGTCAAAATAATTGAAGTAAATACACAAATTCCAAATCTAAAAGTGAGAGTCCCTCAAAAAGGTAAAGAAATAGGTTCAATGCTCGGATACTAGATTTATGTCAAATAAGCTATACAAAATCCAACAAGATTTAAAAAAGAATAATCAACGTATAGCTTGGGTGCGATTAATTGCGGTTTTTGTAATTTTTCTCATACTTTGTAAACTTTTTTGTCTGCAAATAATTGATGTCGACAGGCTCAAAAAAAAAGCCAGTATCATGCGCCAAAACAGAGCTCTTGCACTCAATCAAGCCATGCGAGGAGACATTGTCGACAGAAACGGGCAGATTCTTGTAACATCAAGATGTTTCTATGATATCTACATCGATCCAAGAGAACTGGGCGATGATATAGACATCATCGAAACCAAACTAAGCCAAGCTATAGGGCTCCCTAAAGATGTTATAAAAAAGAAAATTGAAAACGAAAAAAAGACAGTAATACTTGCCAAAAACGTCAATATTATTACTTACAAAAAAGTTAAAGAACTAGGGCTCAAATGTCTTGATATCAGGCAGAAACCGGGTCGTGATTACCCTCAGGGCAAGCTTGCGGCGCATGTTTTGGGCTATGTAAACCC
>JAQUTS010000180.1 GCA_028694275.1 Candidatus Gastranaerophilales bacterium | reverse complement strand
GCTCTCAGCTGGGGGTCAATTTTTCGTACGCAATACAATCCGTACCAAAAGGCATCGCCGATAGCTTTATCATTGCAGAAGATTTTATCGGAAATGATTCTGTGGCTTTGATTCTTGGGGATAATATTTTCCACGGGCAAGGATTCTCAGGTGCGCTCAAAAAAATCAAAGAAGAAAACATCGGCGCAACGGTCTTTGGCTACCACGTAAAAGACCCTGAAAGATTCGGCGTTGTAGAATTTGATAAAGAAGGCAAGGCCCTAAGTCTTGAAGAAAAGCCTCAAAAACCAAAATCAAAATATGCAGTCACAGGGTTGTATTTTTACGACAATAACGTCATAAAATACGCCAAAAGCCTAAAACCCTCAGCCAGAGGAGAGCTTGAAATTACAGATTTGAACAAAATTTACCTTGAAAAAGGCGAATTAAACGTCAAAATTTTGACAAGAGGCTTTGCTTGGCTTGATACAGGAACACACGAATCACTGCTCAAAGCGAGTAATTTTATCCAATCAATGGAAGAAAATAAAGGTGAAAAAATTGCCTGCTTGGAAGAAATAGCCTACCTTGAGGGCTTTATCACAAAAGAGCAGCTTCTATCGAATATTTCTCACATCAAAGGTAATGAATATTATGATTATCTCAAAGAATTAGTAGAATAAATGGAGCAAAAAATGGAAAACCTTATAGGATTAATACTTGCAGGCGGTTCAGGGTCAAGGCTTTGGCCAATGAGTCGTGAATTGTATCCCAAACAACTTCTGAAACTGAATTCAAAAAACAGCTTGCTCCAAAACACTTTTTTAAGGCTGAAAAATCTCACCGCAGAAGAAAATATTTTGACTTTGACAAACACCAAACACCAATCAGATATCAAAATGCAGCTTGGGCAAATAACAAACAGCCAAATAAAAATCCTTACAGAACCATCAAGCAAAAACACTGCCCCGGCCATTGCAATAGGTGTGGACTTTTGCCTTGAAAATAACCCTGATGCAATATTTTTGGTTGTTCCATCAGATCATTTGATTGTGGATGAAGAAAAATTCGCCTCCACCGTCCAAAAAGGCTACCAAATGGCAAAGGAAAACTACATAGTAACCTTTGGTATCAAGCCTTGTTGCGCCGATACAGGCTACGGCTACATAAAAACCTCTGTTGCGCTCAGTGATTTTTCAAAAAAAGTTGATGAATTCAAAGAAAAGCCTGATGAAAAAACGGCGCAAGAATATTTGGAATCGGGGAATTATTTTTGGAATAGCGGGATTTTTATGTTCAAAGGTTCAACAATGGTTGAACAAATGCAAACTCACTGCCCTCAAATAACAAATGTACTAAAAGAAATCGATTACAATGAATCACAAGTCGAATATGACGCGTATGAAAAAATGCCGAACATCTCAATTGATTATGCCGTTATGGAAAAATCCGACAAAATAGCCCTTGTCCCATTGGAAAGTGATTGGAATGATCTTGGTTCTTGGCAATCAATCTATGATATGTCCCAAAAAGACGCATCAAATAATGTCACCGAAGGCAACATAATAAATGTCGATTCAACAAATTCGCTTCTTTATTCAGGCTCAAAATGCATAGCCGCAGTGGGGCTTGATAATGTTGTCATCGTAGAAACAGAAGATGCTATTTTGGCTTGTGATAAAGATAAAACTCAAGATGTAAAAAAAGTTTTTGATGAACTCAAAAAACAACACAGCGATCTTAGCCAAATTCACAAAACAGTATTCCGCCCTTGGGGATTTTATACTTGCATAGAAGGCGGAGAAGGGTATCTCATCAAAAAAATTCAGGTCAACCCTCAGCAAAAACTCTCAATCCAGCTTCACAACCACAGAAGCGAGCACTGGGTTGTAATATCAGGCAATGCCAAAGTTGTATTGGATAATGATGAATACATGCTCACAGCAGGACAAAGTATTGATATCCCGCTCAAAGCAAAACACTCTTTGCAAAACCCTTTTGATGAACCGCTCAGCATCATCGAAGTCCAAAAAGGGGATTATATTGCAGAAGACGATATTATCAGATTTGAGGACATGTACGGAAGAGTGTAATATGCCTATCCCAAATTCTTTAATTCCGATAATATTATTAACAATATCAAATATCTTTATGACTTTTGCCTGGTACGGGCATCTCAAATTCAAGCATTCCGCACTATGGACAGTCATCATCATCAGTTGGCTCATAGCTTTTATGGAATACTGTTTTCAGGTACCTGCCAACAGAATAGGGAGCCAGTATTTTGCAACGGCTCAACTCAAAACGATTCAAGAAGTTATAACTCTTGTTGTTTTTTGCCTTTTTTCTGTTTTTTATCTGAAAGAATCTTTAAAATGGGACTACATAGCGGGTTTTGCGTGTATGGTCTTGGCTGTATTTTTTGTTTTTAAAAAATGGTAAAAAAAAAGAGGCTTTTCCAAGCCTCCTCATACAAGTCAAGAAAGGTTAGTTATTATGGGTTAAAAAATCCGTTATCTGCCCATTTGGATTAAGTTTTGAAGTACGTTACTTATCGTCGTAAATGTACGGGAGTTCGCTTCGATACTTCTTTGGGCTACGATTAGTTCTGCAAACTGTTTTGTCAAATCCACATTTGAAGATTCAAGTTTGCCTGATGTAACACTCGCAAAACCGTTGTTACTTGCAACAGAATATATTACTTCACCTGAGTTTGGACCTGCTTTGAAGTTGTTGTTTCCAACAGCAATCAGACCGTTTTCGTTAATTACAGAACCCAACTGCAATTGTAAGTTTGCAGGCTCGATGATATTGGCAAGAATTGTCAAATCTTCTGATTGGATGACAACGCCGTCTGCTTTGGTATATTTAAGCATTACTTG
>JAQUTS010000179.1 GCA_028694275.1 Candidatus Gastranaerophilales bacterium | reverse complement strand
TGTCCGCAAGCATCAATGTCAAAATCGTTAAACCCTTCTTCAATTTTTTGATAAATTAACTGAAGGAGTTCTTGAGTAGACATCCTTTTGTTATTTTCTAAAGTTTTAATTTTTGCAGTTTTTATCATATTTTCCTAACACACATGTTGAATATCAAGTCTTGTGGAAATGTTTTTATCTACCGTAATAAGCGCATCAGACCTACCCACAGGCAATGAAGAATTGCCGATAGGAGCCATAAGTTTTTTAAGTTCGACATCTGTAGCCACAATATAATTAACTATATTTTGCGCTACTTCATCAATATCGAGTCTTTTCGTCAAGCACATATCCTGCGTTGTAATACCTGATGGGCAAAGTCCTGAGTTACAAGAATTACATTTGCCGGTATCATTACCGACGCACCCTGCAATTTCCAGCAACAAACGCCCTGTAAAAACACCGTTCGCCCCAAGACAAATCATTTTGAACGCATCAGCAGCCAAACTTCCGTTTTTGCCAAGACCTCCGCCTGCAAAAAGAGGAATTTCACCTTGACGTCCTTGGTGAACAGCCGCAAGATAACAATCTCTGACTTTTGATACAATAGGATGCCCCGTATGATCAAGAGATATCTCGTGCGCCGCGCCTGTTCCTGCAGCCAAACCATCTAAAAAGAATCCGCCGACAATATTATATGGATCTCGCAAAAGATTGTTATAAACAGAAACACTTGTCACAGAAGCTGCAACTTTAATAGCTACAGGTACTCTAAACTTAAATGCTGCATTCATAGACAAAAACATCTTTTGAACACTTTCTTCAATCGAATACAAACCCTGATGAGTAGGAGGGCTAAGCAAGTCAGCTTTTGGAACGCCTCTGATTTCTTGTACATATCTGGCGACTTTATTAGCCATCAAAAGACCGCCATCACCTGGTTTGGCACCTTGTCCGATTTTGATAATAATCCCTGCAGGGTCTTCTGTCATTTCAGGCATCGCTTGAACGATTCTGTTCCACCCAAAATGTCCTGATGCAATCTGCAAAATCATATACTTGAGATATTTTGACTTCAAAAGCCTTACAGGCACACCACCTTCACCTGAACACATACGGATGGGAATCCCCATCACCTCGTTCAAGTAAGCAGTAGCAATGGCCATAGCTTCCCACATACGCCATGAAATAGCCCCTATCGACATATCCCCCATAATAATAGGGTAAATCCACTCATTTGGAGGCAAAGGCTCAGGCTGAAGCTGTAACTGTCCGTCTTGTAGATCAAACTGAAGCTTATCTGCAGATAAAACACGCCCAAAAGGAGTACGGAGCTCAAAAGTATGACGCAGAGCATCCAAAGAAGGGTCGGTCATCTGAGAAATGCGACCGATTTTGATTTTATCAAGAGTTCTGCCCTCTGTATTCAAGTTGGAACGTCCGCCTTTTTTGAGAGAATCTCCCATATCGGCGCGATATCTTGTTGCATACCTGTCCTCAGTGTTACGAACAGGCTTAATTGCGCCTGTAGGGCATACATAAGTACACATTCCGCAACCTTTGCAATGATTTTTGTGCGAAACTACTTGTTTTATAACAACAACTTTTGCAAATGAAGGTTTTTGCCCCAAAGAAGATTCTTTTTTTCGTTTTTCGACTTTAGGCTCAATCGCTTTAAAGGAACAAACAGCCGTACATTTACCGCATCGAATACACTTGGCTTCATCATACTCAATTAGCCAGGGCAAATCATCTATATGGAGTTCATTTACTTTTACTGCTGCCATCTTTTCACCTTTAAGTCGTCTCCGATTAAAATCATTTCTCTTTCATTTGGATAAATATCTTTTGAAACATCACGATTCGGAAGAAGATCATTTATGCCGTTAACCTCTGATGTCATAATAATAGTGTCATCATCTTGCCCGATTACAACAGGTCGGAGTTTTTTGGAATCACAAACGCAAAGCAAATCACCACTTGGGCTCACACCCAAAATAGTATTGGGCCCGTTAATTTCCAAATTCCCCAACGAAGCTTTAATTCTTAGCAAAACATCACGATCAGCACGCTGTTCAATTTCTTCAAACGGAAGAGGCGTAATTGTGTGTTTGTAATACTCAATCGGCCATTTCAAAATCTTATGTATGTAATGCAGTGTATACAAAAAGCACTGAGAATCAGATTCAAAACCTATGTAGCCTTTATACAGGCCTTTTTGAAAGAGACGATTTTTCTCATAAAAAGTATTCTCACCATTTGCCAAAATTGTATACCCTTCCAAGAAAAACGGATGGGCAGCATATCTCACAATGTCATAGTTTGTATTTTGACGACACTGAGCAGTGATAATCTTGGCGCAAAGGTCGTTACTATCATCCCAAAGTCCAAAATATGTTCCGATATCTTTTGGGCTGCCGATTTCTTTCAATGTCAACGTATCAGGCCAAAATGAATAAACATAGCCCTGATTGTCTTTTTCAAGTTCTTTTCTCAGAAGAATACTTGTATCAACAAGAAGTTCTTCTTTTTCTTCTTTTGTAGCATATTTGTGGCTTTTTGGATATTGAAAAACCTCAAATACATAATTTGGCATAGGGTCGATTTTTAGACCTTTTTGGGGCTGAATATCAGGTGACCACTGCAAAACCCTTACAAAGCCCAAAGAATGAAGAATATCCTCAGCACGGCGCGTACCTTCAACAGTCGCGGCCATAGAAAGTGTGGGAAGATCTTTATAAGCTTCAAAAATACCGCCCAAGTCCTGCATTACAAAAGCAAAATCTGAATTATCGTGCCCTTTTTGCTGAGAACGCATAAGTTTCAGCGAAATTGATGGGTGTAAGGACTTTTTGGATTTTATTGCACCAATTCTAACCATAT
>JAQUTS010000032.1 GCA_028694275.1 Candidatus Gastranaerophilales bacterium | reverse complement strand
CATGCCAAAGAAGCTACTATGCAATGTTTGACCCTGATGCCCAAAGATTATTCCCGATAGCCGTTGATGGATTCTGCCGTATGCACATGTACAAGAATCAAGTCTTAGATATTTTCAAATACGTTCCCGAACTAAGAAAAATCGGCATTAATGAATTTATTATTGATTTTCACAGCATCCCGTCAAAATTTGTACCTATATTGCTCACCCGATTCATAAATGCCCAAGCTGACCCGAAAAACTACAAACAAGACATCCATTTTCTTGACAACAAATATGACGTCAAAAGCTATTTCAAATAAGCAAAAAGCCCTTGATAAAGGGCTCTTGACTGTTACTAACCTGTAAATTCAATGTTTTTATACTGCACAGTAAATGTCTGTGATATTCTCTTCTGCTATTATTTCCGTGTTTTCCAACTTAGAGTAAGAAAGAGCTTTTTTGATTTCTTCGCTGTCTACGATAATTCTGAAAATACCCTCTTTAGAATATTTTGAAAAATGATAAGCGGAAGCAAGAATGGCGATATTTCCCACATCTACCAAATTAAAACCTTTAGGTTCAAAACAAGTTTTTTGCAATTATTTTCTTCTATAAAACTTTTCATTCCGGATGCAATAGCTTTCACATCAAAAGAATCATTGCAAGTCGGCATAACTACACAATGATCATTTTGAATCTTAAATTTTTTAATCGCCATATCTTTCCCATTCCTTTCAAGAGAGTGTGTGTGTTCTTTCTTCTGAATAGGGAATCGGAATTGTAGTGATTTTCTTTATGTTTTTTTCTAAAACTCATACATAAGGTTTAGCAACAAATTGTTGAATACTACGACAATACACTAAAGGCGATAATATCCTTGTCAAAAATGTTCAACCACTCGTGATACTGGGCATGTTCCTCACATTGACACTTATCAAAAGGCTGACAAACAACAGCATCTTTAAGAGTAATTACCTCATCAAGAACTTTTTCTTTATCTGAGAGCAATATTCCCCTCGCTTTAAAAGCCTTGGTAAAAATAACAACTTCTTTTGGGTTTTCACTTAGTTCATATATTTCAAAAATTCTTTTCATTTTATCAACCATAAAAATACCTCCTTTTACAGTTGATTATGAAAGCAGAATCCCTTTTTTACATTGGATAAAAAGGCAATAATTAAGCATTAGATATATGAAAATTGTTAAGTATCAAGCTTGACTCAGTATTTATTTTGTACGATTATAAAATGACGGACTTGATTGGTCTTCGTGGCCTAAACAAAGCGCACGAGGAGTTCAATCTCAAAATATGAAAGAGGTAAAAAATGAGAAAAGGAATTCATCCTGATTATAAAAAAACACAAATCCGTTGTGTATGCGGAAATGTTTTCGAAACAGGTTCTATCGTAGACGGTATCACAGTTGAAATTTGTTCAGCTTGCCACCCTTTCTACACAGGATCACAAAAAATTCTTGACGCAGAAGGAAGAATTGAAAGATTCAAAAAACGTTACGCAAAAAATTAACGTATTGCATAAAGTCAGACCGGCAAATAACTTGTACGGTCTGATTTTTCTAAACCCGTGGATGCGGGTTTTCTGGTTTCACAGACAAATTGGGGAAAAAAATGAGCAAAGACTTTCCGATAGTAGACTTGGTTTCAGCACCTAATGATGTTTTACGCACTATTTATACCGCTTGCAGAACTTGTTATTCTGCTGAATATCCTATCAATATTTGGGATGCGGCAGCTGATGAAGAAAAAATGCTCAAACTCATCAAAAAAGTACTCGCATCAGGCCACCACAGCACGATTGAACATTGCACCTTCGTATTTGCAATCTCAGGTGTTTCAAGAGCCTGCACCCACCAACTTGTCAGACATCGCCATATGTCTTTTTCTCAAAAATCACAAAGATACGTGACTGAAAAAGAACAATTTGAATATATCACTCCTCCAACCATCAAAAAAGCCGGTTTGGAAGAAGAATACAACGAATTTATGCAAAAAACATCAGAACTTTATTCCAAAATGATTCAAGCAGGCATACCCGCTGAAGATGCAAGATTCATACTCCCGAATGCAGCATCAAGCTCTTTGGTAACAAGCCTAAACCTACGCGAACTTATTCACCTTGCCAACTTGAGACTTTGTGTAAATGCGCAGCTTGAGATTCGTATTTTGGTCAAAAAAATGTGTGAAGCAGTGATAGAAAAAGAGCCTTGGCTGAGTGAATACTTAAAGCCCAAATGTGTTTCTCTTGGATATTGCAACGAAATCAGAGGATGCGGAAGATATCCTCAAAAAGAAGCCAAAAAAGAGCAAATTAAAGGATAATCAACAATGAAAGATATGCTTCCTAAAATTCTTGAAATAGAAAAATCATACGACGAGATTGGCACAAAACTGTCCGATCCCGCGATAATCAATGATTATAATGAGTTCAAAAGGCTTTCCAAAACAAGAAAATCAATGGAAGAAACCGTTGAAACTTACCACAGATGGCAAGATGCCACAAAAAGAATTGAAGAAGCCCAAATTGTCATCAAAGAAGAATCTGACCCTGAAATGAAAGAGTTTTTTCAAGCAGAAATTGATGATGCAGAAAAAATAATTGAAGACTGCGAAGAAAAAATGAAAGTTCTTCTCCTTCCTCGCGACCCTAATGATGATAAAGATATCATGCTTGAAATCAGAGGCGGTGCAGGTGGCGATGAAGCAAACATTTTCGCAGGTGATTTGATGAGAATGTATCTTCGTTTCGCAGATAAAAGAGGCTGGAAAACACAGCTTTTAAGCATCTCAGAATCAGAAGCAGGCGGAGTTTCAGAAGCCGTAATCTCAATCCAAGGTGATGCTGTTTACAGCCAACTCAAATACGAATCAGGCGTTCATAGGGTTCAAAGAGTTCCTGCAACAGAATCCCAAGGACGTGTCCACACAAGCACGGCAACAGTTGCTGTTATGCCCGAAGTTGATGATGTAGATGTTGATTCAGTTATTAACCCGAATGACCTCGAAATTTCAACTGCACGCTCAGGCGGAGCAGGCGGACAAAACGTAAACAAAGTCGAGACAGCCGTTCGTATCGTTCACAAGCCATCAGGTCTTATGGTTTTTTGTACGGAAGAACGCTCTCAACTTCAAAATAAAGAACGAGCAATACAAATTCTAAGAGCCAAGCTTTATGATATGGAAGTTCAAAAACAAATGAAAGAAATCACGGACCTTCGCCGTTCACAAGTCGGCACAGGCGACAGAAGTGAACGTATCCGTACATATAACTTCCCGCAAGGACGTTTGACAGATCATCGTATCGGTCAAAACCTCAATGTTTGGACAGTTATTGAAGGTGAGTTAGATGATTTGCTTGAACTTTTGATTAATTACGACCAAAAGAAAAAGCTCGAAATGTTAGCCCAAGAAGCCCTATAAACCACCTTTATAGTTTTGTAAAATGTGTTCATTTTCCTTTGGCAAAAACCACTGCCCTTCGCGCTTTGGGTCTTCTATGAAGCCTAATTTTTCGTAAAATTCTTCTGCTTCCAATAATACATCATGAGCTCTGAATTCACCTGTTTTACCGGAGTCCTTATGAGCTTTGAGCCCTATTTGCATAAGTTTTGTACCAAGACCTCCAGGTCCTGTTTCATTACGCAATTCAGCTACTGAATAACATGTTTTACCCTCATACATACGAGGAACAACTATCATAAATCCAAGTGAATTTTTATTATCTTTTATCGAAAAATATTCACCGCCTGTTGTGTGAACATCGTATAATTTATCTTTAATTCGAACCTTTGCAATATCTTCTGTACCATAGATATTTGCAAGCTTGATTTCAGAAATAAGTTTTTCTGCGACTTTTTCAACACCATCCGTACGCCCCGAAAAAGAAGGAGCGGCATATGCAAGACTATGATATTTAATAGTATTTGCCGGAATCATACAATAATAAAGTTATTATTTAACAATTATTTGCTAAATTTTTCACGATTAGTTTAAGTTTCTTTAAAAATAACTCCCAATCACTACCAATTTCGCTATCAGCAAGTAAAATTAATACTAAGAGAAAATCTTTCTTGGGGGGATGAAAACACGAGATAAGATTTTATAGAGAGTAAAAGGAGTATGAAAATGTTACAGTTAAACTACAATAATGTTGATGCTTCATTAATCGGCAAAGAGCACGGTCTTGAAGTAGAAAAAGAATTCAAAAAACATCAAAAGAAAATTGCAGAAATCATCAAAGATTTGCAATCAAGAAAAGATAAATCAGGCGAATGGCTAAAATGGATGAACCTTGGCTATGATGAAGAAACTTTGTATTACATAAAAGAATACGCAGCTCAAGTACAAGGTAAATTTGAAAACATCTTGGTCCTTGGTATCGGCGGATCAGCTCTTGGCGGGATTGCAGTAACAGAAGCTCTTTTAAAACCATACTGGAACCTTTTGACTCCTGAGCAAAGAAATAATATGCCAAAGATTTTCTTTGTTGACAATATTGATCCTGACACTATTTCAGGCCTTTTAGAAGTTATTGATCTTAAGAAAACTCTTGTAAACGTAATCACAAAATCCGGTTCAACAGCAGAAACAATGTCTGCTTATATGATAGTAAAAGAACTTCTTCAAAAAGAACTTGGCGATAACTATCGTGATAATATCGTTGCCACAACAGACAAAGCAACTGGCATATTAAGACAATTATCTGATCAAGAAGGTTATAAAACTTTTGTAGTTCCTGATGATGTAGGCGGCCGCTTCTCTGTATTTTCAGCAGTAGGATTGTTACCGTTTGCTTTAGTAGGTCTTAATGTTGATGAAATCATACAAGGTGTCAAAGATATGGATCAGGCTCTTTTAAATGAAGATATCAACGAAAATATCGCAGCTCAAAATGCCTTAATTCACTACTTGATGGATACAAAAAAAGGCAAAAACCTTTCTGTTATGATGCCGTATTCCAGCAGACTCAAATACATCTCTGATTGGTATGTACAGCTTTGGGCAGAATCTTTGGGCAAAGAAGTTGATAAAAAAGGCAAAAAAGTAAACGTAGGCCCAACACCTATCAAAGCATTAGGTGCAACTGATCAACACTCACAAGTTCAACTTTATAATGAGGGGCCAAATGACAAATTAATCAACTTTATCAGAGTTGCCGAATTTGACAAAAACCTTGAAATCCCAAAAGTATTTGAATACACAGGTATCGGATACCTTGGGGGCAAAACGGTTAACGAACTTATGAACGCAGAAGCTGATTCGACTCGTGTTGCTTTGGCAGATTACAAACGCCCTACATTAACAATTACTTTGCCAAAAGTAAATGCTTATTATTTGGCACAACTTTTGTATATGCTTGAAGTACAAACTGCAATAGCAGGAGAATTGTACAACATCGATACATTCAATCAACCCGGTGTTGAACAAGCCAAAAACTACACTTACGCCCTAATGGGACGTGTGGGATATGAACAATCAGCCAAAATCCTTGAAGAAAAAATGAAAAAGGCTTAGGCTGATGAAGCAAATCAAAAATTTTATTTTAGTATTTTTAATAATGTTCTTTATACTCCCACCTTGTTTTGCAAAAGACAAGGTGAGAGTACTATCTCTTGATGGCGGCGGAATCAAGTCATTGATTACTCTCAAAATGCTTGCCTACATAGAAGAAGGAACAGGTAAAAAAACCGGTGAACTTTTTGATTATATTGCCGGTTGTTCATCAGGAGGAATGCTTACACTTTATCTCACCATGCCAAAAGAACACGATTGTCACAAACCGGCATACTCGGCAAATCAGATTATCGAGCTTTTTCAAGAAGACTCCCGCATAATATTCAGAGAAAAAGTAACTGCAAAATGCCTTACAAAACCTGCAGTGCAACTGTTTTCAACACCATACAATCTAAAAACAATGATGGAGATGACAACAAATCGTTTCAAACAATATAGAATGAGAGATGCCGTCACTGATATTTTTGTTTTGACTTTTGACACAGAAACAAACATGCCCATACCTTTTACAAATTATGACGGGGACTATAATCCTACGCAAATGAGTACTGTTGCTGCCGCAACCAGTGTGGCTCCTTTTTATTTTTCACCCATTGACTACTACGATAAAAAGGCAAATAAGCACAGAACACTCATTGATGGTGGGCTTGTAGCCAAAAATCCTTCTGTATTTGCTTATGGGGAAGCAAAAAAAAGGAATCCCAATAAAGATATATTGATGGTCTCATTAGGAGCGGGTTATCAAGAAAAATACGATTATAATTATGACAAACTCAAAAACTGGGGCTTTTTAAAATACTCTCTTCCGACATATACATTTATGCTTGATGGTGTAACAAACACAAATGACCTGTATATGAGTAACATTGAGCAAACAGATAAAACTCTTCGTTATTTCAGACTGCAGCCAAGATTGGATAAAAAAGACGGATTTGACAACCGTCCAGACAACACAGATCAGGCAAATTTTGATATATTACTCAGAATCGGCGATCAATATGTTTTGGATCATAAAGCCGAGCTGGATAAAATAATCAAAGAATTAAATGAAGAAAATAAAACTAAATAATAAAAAAGGGATTTTAAATCCCTTTTTTATTGCAAAAATTATAAGATTTTAGTTGCCGAAGTAATACTGCTCTTCTTGCTTCAAGCTTCTGTTCATAAGCTTTGAAACTGCTTCTTGAGGAGTGATTTCTGTATGTATTACCTCATACACCATCTCCGTCAAAGGAGCAGAAATACCGAGTTCTTTTACAAGATCACAGACCGCTTTAGAAGTTTTTACACCTTCTGCAACAGAGCCGAGGCTTGCCAAAATTTCATCAAGTTTTTTGCCCTGCCCAAGCATATAGCCCACTCTATAATTACGGCTTAAAGGACTTGAAGCCGTAGCTATCAAATCACCCATTCCCGACAAACCATAAAGTGTACTGGGATTGGCACCCAATGTAATACTAATCCTTGCTATTTCAGCCATTCCGCGAGTGAGCATCGTTCCGCGCGTATTGTTGCCCAAATTCATAGCATCAATAAAACCTGATGCTATCGCAATAACATTTTTAAGACTTCCGCCAAGCTCAACACCTATCACATCAGGATTTGAGTACAATCTAAATTTATCTTTCACATGCAGAATGTCTTGAAGTTTCGATGCAGTTTCAGGACACTCACAAGCAATAGATGCAGCAGTAGGCAACCCTCTTAAAACTTCACCGGCCAAAGTAGGCCCTGATAAAGCAGCTACTTTATTCCCGGGAATTTCTTCTTGAATTACTTCTGTCATGCGTTTAAACGTATTGAGCTCAAGCCCTTTAGAAGCATTTACCAAAATCTGATCAGGAGTAACAAATTCTTTTAATTGTCTTGCGACTTCTCTGACTCCTGATGTAGAGACTACAAAAAGAATCACATCAGCACCTTTTATGGCTGCTTGCAAATTTGTATTTATCTCAACCTTATCAGGAAGCTGAATTTCCATAGGTTTTGTAAGTTTTTTAGTTTTAATAAACTCTTCGTTTGTAAATTCTTTTTTGTTCCATAGTGTTATTTCATCAAAATTATCCGCCAAAAGCCAAGTTAAAACGCTTCCCCAGCAACCGGCACCTAATACTGTTAATTTCATTCTTTTTCTCCTGAAAAATATGTCTACCATTATAATAATTTAAGAGTTTTGGTTTGTAAAACTATTAATTTGGAATCTTTAATTTGGGCCTGATCACCATGCCGTTTTGGCTGGGCTGATATCGAGTTGGATTCTCAACAAAGGAGGTTTCTCCCGTTTTATAATTTACAAGCCAACTACCCAAAAATATCTTTACCTTATCAGGTTTATACCCATACACATCCACTATCAAATTATCAGAAGGTTTGCCATTTGGCTCATACCAACCGATTGGGGCTATATCCCATTTACATTGAGTAAGATCCAAACCCTTATTAGACCAGTACCCTTCTATTTGTTTTCTTATATTTTGAATTTTGTATGTTTTTTGAGAATCTAGCTCATAAACCCAAATTCGAGTCTCCAAAAAACCTCTGAGGTTTTCAGCAATTTTTTCTTTGGCAACAAACTTACCCCCATCACAAGACCAATCAACCATCGTCATTGTTTTGAATATCTGAGGCTGTGCCTCTTCCATCCCGGGAGCGTAGAATTTCAATGGTTTTTTATCACTTGTTTTAGAGTCCATAACCCTTTGCATAGGAGTTTTGGCAGGCGGCAAATTTATCAAAAACAACTCTGTTGTCAGCTGACAAATACTTGGATAAAAATGAATCTCTGTATAAATCATCTTCGAAAAATCAGGAGATATAACCCCGATAGAATTTATTTGGCGTTTGCCGTAAATCCCAAAAAAGTCCAAATCCTGACTCCCCGGTGGGTTATTGTATTTTTGAAATTCAAAATTTTCTTCTGATTCAATCTTTTGAGCCTCAACGACATGTTCTTCTTTATTATTTATCAAAGCTTGTTTTTTTTTAGCTTCAATTCGTTTCTGTTTTTTTTTATGCATTTTGGCTCTGTGTTTAAGTTCTTTTTTTCGAAGTTTTTCTTGTCGTTTTTGTTCTTTTTTATATTCTTTATACTTTTGTTTTATCTCTTTTTGAGTTTCTTTATCGACATATTTGTCTGCTATATCTTGCAATTCTGCTTTAATTTCATGTTTAACAAACATATGCATCAAAGTTGCACCATACGCAAAATGCGCAGGCATCAAAAATAAAAATGCCAAAATAAGTGCGATTTTCTTTTTCACTTTATACAAGTCCTTCTCTCATAGCAGTTACTGCAGCCTGAGTACGATCATCCACGCATAATTTTTGCAAAATACTATGAACATGAGCCTTGGCCGTAGCTCTTGTTATAAACAACCTTTCAGCAATCTGCGGATTAGTAAGCCCATCGACAATAAGAGCCAAAACTTCCAGTTCACGCTCCGTCAAACCGCAACTTTTGGCAAATTGCTTACCATCAGCATCAGGGTTTGCAACAGAAGAATTTGATTTTTTGTTGATAGCACCCAAAACCATTCTTGCAATCTGAGGATCAATCCAAGCCGTACCATCGGCTGCGGCCTTAATCGCAGCAACAAGCTGGTCCTCATTTGCGCCTTTCATAATATACCCGTCTGCTCCCGCGGCGAAAGCAGCAAAAACATCATTTTCGCTATCGCGAGAAGTGAACATTATTATGTAGCAATCAAGATTCGCCTCTTTAATTTGTTTAGTGGCCTCAATACCGTCAATTTCAGGCAATCCTATATCCATTAAAATCACATTCGGATGAAGCTTTTTAGCCAGTTCAACACCTTTTACACCATTATCGGCAGAATCAACAAGATCAATCCCATCAGCCTTTTGAAGAACAAGTTCAAGACCCATTCTTGTCATTGTATGGTCTTCGACCAAAAGTACTTTAATACTATCCATTATTCAAATCTCCATTTTATACATTCAAAGCAACACCTAAAGGCAATTCAAATGTGAAAATAGAGCCTTTGCCCAGTTCGCTTTTTAGAGAAATTTTGCCTTGATGCGCTTCAATTATCTGTCTACTCAAATATAATCCCAAACCAGTCCCTGTAGAGCGTTTGCTCTTTGTCCCCTGTGAAAATCTTCTAAACATATTCGGGATATCTTCTTGAGGAATCCCAACACCTGTATCCTCAACTGATACAAGTACATTATCTTCTGCCACCTTGGCAGATATAGTTATTTTATCGCCCGCTTGCGTATGGTTAATAGCATTACCCAAAAGATTTGATACAACACGTCTGAGTTCTTGCTTGTCCGCAAAAATTTCTATTGCCGCTTCATCATATTCTATTGAAACTTTTTTATTATCAGCAAGAGGTTTTAATTCTTCAACACATTGAGTCAAAAGGGTATTGAGCAAAAACTTGTCCTTGCAAAGAACCAATTGCCCCGACTCGTATTTATAGACCTCAAGCAAAGCATTTACAAGGCCTAACATATCTTTATTACTTGTTAGCATCGTATCCAAGAACTGTTTTTGTTTGTCATTCAACTCACCCAAAGTACCATCCAAGAAAAATTTTAAAGTCTGAATCGCTGCCAAAAGAGGCGTTCTCAAATCATGTGTCAATGTTGCAATAAAATCATCACGAAGTTTATTCATTTCTTGTTCAAGAGTAAGTTTGTTGATGAGCTCAGTACGCTCAAAACCGTTACGCACGGCAAGAATCAAATCTGTATTGCTCCAAGGTTTTTCAATATAACGATGAATTCCGATTTCATTAATGGCTTTGATGGCGTTTTCTTTGTCCGCATAGCCTGTAAGCATTATCATACAAGTATACGGAACTATTTTTTTGACTTGCGTTAAAAATTCAATGCCATTCATCTGAGGCATTAAAAAGTCTGATAACACCACATCAGCACCGTTATGCTGAATAAATTCAAGAGCCTCAACAGGAGAATTGAAAGTACAGATTTCATCAGAAAACTCTAAAGACAAGAGCATTTTGAGGGTATCTGTGATAATCCTCTCATCATCGACTATGACAATTTTTCGCTTTTGTTTTTCCATATTACTAAAATTATGTCCTGAATTTATTTTTTAATCCACATTATAAGTTTAGGATATAAAAATTTGGCTAAAAGCACAAATACGTTACAGTTTGGTAATATTGAAACCCACCATGCCCGCAAACAAAAAACCCAAGCAATAAGCCTGGGTTTTTGTGATATTTGAAATTATTATTAACCTCTGATACCGAGTTTTTTGATGAGTTCTCTGTATTCACCGAGGTGTTTGTTTTTCAAGTAAGCAAGAAGTCTTTTTCTTTTACCTACCATCATCAACAAACCTCTTTTGCTTGCAGAGTCTTTGTGATTTTCTTTCAAGTGTTCTGTAAGCTGTTTGATTTTTTCTGTCAACAAAGCTACTTGTACTTCAGCAGCTCCTGTGTCTTTGGCATCTTTGCCGAATTTTTTGACGATTTTATCTTTGTTTTTCAAATTGATTGTCATCTATATTTTCCTTATCCATTTGCTGTTAAATTATATTAGCTTAATGATATTAACACTTCAAGCAAATATTGCAAGAACCTTGGCAAAATTAATATTTTTTTACCTTAATATCAATCCTCTTCCCCCTCTATTCTACAAAAAAAGAATTTTCTTTGAACCAAAATCACAAAAAACAAAAAATAAATTAACAAAACTTAACCTGCCGAAACCTCATTACACCATAGATTTGCGGAACACTGCAAAATAAAAAAAGATGTTTTGTGTAATTCCTAGAGATATTTTGTTTTTATAAAAATATAAGATTTTTAGAAGAAAGGTAAGGCCATGGATCAAATATCTAACGTAAATCAAGTACAAGCAGCTCAAAATGTATCACAACAACCAAATTTTGCAGCACAACCCAAAGTTTCGTTAGATGACCCAAAAGACTCATTTGAACGCTCATCGGACAAAGGTATTCTCCTCGGCACAGGAGCCGTTGGTGCGGCAGCTGCAAGTTTTGGCGCAGAACCTTTAGCACAAAAAATTGTCAGTAAAAAAATAGACAAAGATCTTGAAGCGACTCAAAAGCTCATAAGTCAATTACTGTTTGAAGATATGCCAAAAGAAGACTTTGCAAAAATCATCAAAAAACTACAAAAAAATCAAGAAATGAACGCAAAAATAATGGAAGGGATCGCAGAAAAAGTCCCTGAAGCATTAAAAGATTTTGATATAAGCAATCAAGAAATTCAAAGCGTTGCAGAGCATGTAAAAAAATTCGCCGCAACTTATAAAGAATCTGATATAAGTAAAATGACGGCAGAACAAATCGAAGCCTTGCACACTTCTCTCCTTAAAGGTAGAGATGAAGGCTATACAAACATCGGCAAACTCCTAAAAGGAGATGGAGCATTATTCGGGCAAGAAATTGCAGAAGAAGCTGCAGAAGGAACCGCAAAACACGCAGAAAAAGCTAAAGGAATCTTAAGCAAGCTATTTAACGTAAATGAAGAAACTATTAGCAAAAGCTCCGCAGAAGATCTTGGAAAAGCAATAAAAGAAAACGGCAAAAAAGGCTTCGGAAATATATTTGAAAAAATCCACAATGCATTCAAACCTATCAAAGACTCCATTATCAAAAATGTTGTTAAAATCCCAACAAAATATAAAGTTGGTATTGCGGCAGTAGGAGGCCTAACAACAGCCGGGCTTGTAGCGATAATCAAACCATCGCCCAAAGCTAAAAAATCCTAAGCACTATAGGTTTGCAAAAAATAATCCGGCATAAGTCTGAGCTGTAACTGATTTGCTCAGGCTTTGCTGTTTTTTAAGCCAAGCTCTCACATCTTTTTTGGGAATATAATGCCTTTCTTTGATGATACCGCCATCACTTGTAAGAGCCTCATAATCAATGGTTTTATCTTTTATTTTGGCAATAACAATGGCAAAAATCTCCGATGTAGCACCGGATGAACTTGCGCAATTTTGCGCGCAGACTTTCAGACTTTCGGCTCTGAGTCCTGTTTCTTCCAAAAGTTCTTTTTTGGCAGCATCAATAAGTGTCTCTTGTTTATCCATATCACCGACAAGACCCGCGGGTAGCTCTATACAGCTTTGCGCAAAGCCTTCTTGGGCTATCGGAGGACGATATGTTTCCAAAAACAAAATTTCCTCATCAATTATCGGCACAATAACAACAACACCATTTATGTTTGGCCTGTGCGAATAATACCAAGGGTTTCCGCTTGGCGATGGAGCTTGTTTCATCTGCAAAAATTTTGTCTCAAAAAGAATTTTGTCATCTGTCATTATGGGCAACCCTTAATTTGTACTAATCACATATTTATTAAAATATAATTTTGTTTTTGATACAATAACATTGTAGTTTTGAGGAAATTTTTGCTGTTGCAAAAATTCGGGAGTTTATAAAATGTCAGATAAAAAAGTAAGAGTTCGTATAGCTCCATCACCAAGCGGCAACTTGCATGTAGGAACAGCAAGGACTGCATTGTTCAACTATCTTTTCGCAAAGAAAATGGGTGGTGATTTTGTTTTGAGAATAGAAGACACAGATCTTGAGCGTTCAGATGCCAAATACATCCAAAACATATTCGACAGCTTACGAGCGATAGGCTTGCTTTGGGATGAAGGCCCTGATAAAGGCGGACCATATGCCCCTTACTCTCAATCAGAAAAATTTGACGTATACAAAAAATATGCAAGCCACCTTTTGGACAAAGGCTATGCATACGAATGCTACTGCACACAAGAAGAACTCGAAATAGAGAAAGAACTCTCTGTCAAAAATAAAGTCGCTCACAAATACTCAGGCAGATGCAAAAATCTGACACCTGAGCAAAAAGAACAATATATTAAAGAAGGCAGAAAACCGACTATCAGATTTTCAGTGCCTGAAAACCAAACAATATCCTATG
>JAQUTS010000178.1 GCA_028694275.1 Candidatus Gastranaerophilales bacterium | reverse complement strand
CAAAGTGATGAAAAGGTTGAAGTTTTCTATCATTATTTGGGCAAAAATACTTATTCCTACGCCTTGGCCGTAGCTTTTGAATATGGCTGAAATAATCCCGAAAATAGGTATATAGACGATATTTGCTGCCACAATGCACATAAACCCTGCAATAGCACCGATTATAGCTCCATCTACAGGTTCTAATATTCCGACAAGTTCATTTTTCTTTAAGTAAAAAATTACAAAAACGCTGACCAAAGAAAAGGCCAAGCAAACAAGAAAACTAAAACTGAAAAACGGTAACAACAGAAGAATACCCAAAATTGCGCCTACTATTGAACTCAATATAATTGTCGGTTTTAAATAAATATTCATACTTCTCTCCCACTAAGTTCTAACAAGATTCCCGCAGTTTCTACAATGGCAGATACTTGCTGCAATTGCATCGGCTGTATCATCTAATTTGGGAATATCTTGATTCAATAATAATTTTACCATATTTGCGACTTCTTTTTTATCAGCTCTTCCATAACCTGTCACTGTTTGCTTTATGACCATCGGTGTGTAGCCAAAAGACTCTACTTCGGCTTCTTCCAAAGCCATAACAATGACACCTCTGGCTTGTGCAACAGGGATTATGGTCTTGGCATTTTTAAAGTAGAATAGCTCTTCTATTGAAGCACAATCAGGCTTAAAGCTTGCTATAAGCTCTTTTATATCTTTGTAGATTTCTACTAATCTTTGAGGGAGCTGTGATTGTTTATCGGTTTGTATTGAACCTGATGAAACAATACTCATATCAGAAGTTGATTCATCATAATCTAAAATACAATATCCGACTATTGCCACGCCTGGATCTATGCCCAAAATTCTCATTTTTTGCTCCGTTCTATTTAATAGCATTATATGATATTATTACTTTTATGAAAAAATTATTAAGCATATTACTCTTTTTATTGGTCACTAATTCGGCTTTCGCAATAGAATACACCCACTTTTTTGCCATAGACGGTCAAAAGATTCTGCTTGAAAGGGCAAAAGATAAGTCCATAGGGCTTATGGGTAGGAATTCTTTAGCTGTCGACACAGGCATGGTGTTTTTGTATACAAGTTATGAAGAAGAGAGTTTTTGGATGAAAAATACAAACATTCCTTTGGATATAATTTTTTTAAGAGACGGCACTGTTGTAAAAGTCTATAAAAAAGTGAAGCCCTGTACAAAGGATATTTGCAAAACATATCCTTCCAAAGGTCTTGTAAATCAGGTTATTGAGGTGAATGCCGGTTTTTGCAGCCAGCACAAAATCAAAAAAGGTTCGACTATATGGGTACAAGAATTAACAAAATAAAAACTATCATTTTGACGGCAATATTGTTTTTCGCCGTATCGGGCTCTGTTGTTCAGGCCAAAAAATTTGATGTAAACATTTATCTTTTTTATGCCAATTGGAATGCAAATTCGCAAAAAGCTCAAGATGTTACATCAAATGTTGCCGGTACTTATAAAGACAGAGTCGGGTATAAGGCTTTTGACGTGGATTCGGATGAAACGTATAAGTTTATCAAAAGCAACAAATTAAATATGCCAAAATATCTCCCAAGCGTTGTGGTGGTTAATAAGCGCAAAAAAATCATTAACACCACTCAATATCGCAATCAGGATGAATCAAAGCTTAAAAACAGTCTTGACGGGGATATTCTGCCTAATATCTAGACAGGTATAAAGACCTGGAATTGAGTATCGCCTCTTAGTGATGTGATTTGTTTTTGCTTGTGATCGCTTATTTCTTTTCCGTCACCTGTAGCGATTGAAATGTGTCCGTAAGGGCTTTTTTCTGTTTTTCGCCATACTACAATTGCTCCTGCGGGGAGGTTTTTGAGGTCTGAAGATTTGAGCCCTTCTATTTTTTTGAAGTTTTTATTATTTTCCAATTTGTCAGCTTGTTGATAGGCATCTCCTCTTGAAATCTTTATGCCTACTGATTGCAGTACATCATTTACTCCTCTTGCACAATAGCCTTTGGTTGAGCCTTTTTCTTTTAGGCGTTCTTCGCCGGCTTGTTTGAGCAGCATTCCTTTTTCTGCATCATAGCCCGATATATTGCTTTGTTTTGCTTTTATTTTTTCGGCTTCTAAATTGGTTCCTTGAATACTTTTTATGTACAGATCCCATAGTTGAGGGTTTTGCGTGACAAGAGCATAGTATCCTAAGGAGTTTAGGGCTTCTATATTGCTTTTTGCGTCTTTGCCTGCTTCTGTATTGGGATCTATAGGGGATGGAACACTCAGTGCTTGCGGTAGTCCGCCTATTTGTTGAATAGCTTGCATTAATGCATCAGAAAATCCGCCGGATGTATTATACGCGGAGGTGAAATTATCAACATTGCCGTAATTATTTGCATTATTGAAGATAGGAGAAGTCACCTGTGGCGCAGCAAAAGAAGACCCCCATATGTTTTGGGTGTTTTGGATTCCTGAGGCATAGCTTTGCCAAGGAGGTACAGTTCCTTGCGTTAAAAGGTTATTAAAGTATGATCCAAAAGGTGGTGTCATTTTTTGTTTTTGTTTTCTCCATTTATCCCATAAAATTCATCAGCTGCATTATTTCGGAAAGGTTGCTCGAGTTTGGTGCTTGCTGTTGTGCACCATTGCCTTGTAATCCTTGAGAAAGAGCTTTGTTTCGCCTTTCATTGGCTCTTCTTTGCATGAATTCAGCCATAAAGTCCCTTTGATCTTCTAAAGGGTTACTTTTATTTCTTCTTTGAGTGGCCGGATCGACAGTAGGAGCCTTTTGTTGGCCTAAAAAAACGTTCATAGTTTCCTCTAATTACTCTTATCTCTAAAAATATAAAGTATTTCAGCCCTTGGATATTTACAAAATATATACAGAATATTAACTTTTATTAAAATAAAGAATTTGTAAAGGCATATGTTGT
>JAQUTS010000177.1 GCA_028694275.1 Candidatus Gastranaerophilales bacterium | reverse complement strand
TGACTCAGGCTAATCTTGAGGAATACGCCCACACTCAAGGTATCAAAAAGAAAATAAAAGCAATGACTGAGCAAGAAAAAGTGCAGCTCAGATATAATTATGTTTTGTCCAAAACCGCAAAAGCGCAAGGTGATTTTGAGCGTACGGGCGGCGGTCAAGCTAACCAGGCAAGAAAAAATGCAGAAATACTCAAAGAGGTCGGTACAAATATGGGTAATATATTTCTACCTTCCTACACGGCTGCTTTATCTGATATAAACGCTGTGATAATTGCAAATACGCCTAAAATTATATCTATTACAAAGGTTGCTTTTGATGTATTGAGCGGCTCAATTAAATTTGTTATCGATAATATGAACTGGCTCATCCCTGTTGCTACAAGCGTTTTATCAACGTTATTAGCTTATAATGCTATTACAGGTATTGTTTCTACGATAAAAACCTTGACAGAGACCATAAAAGCGGTTAACACTGTCCAGGGTATTTGGAATGCTCTTTTGCTTGCAAATCCAATCGGGATGTGGGCAGTAGGTATTGGTGTAGTTGTTGGTCTTGTGGCTCTTTTGGTTATGAACTGGGATAAGGTCACTAAAGCAGCATCCAAAGCTATAAATGTAATGAAAAACGCCTTCCACCTTGGCGGGGGGGATAGTAAGTCAAAAGCACAAAGTGCGCCGAAGTCAAAAACTTTGCCTCATCATGCTACAGGTACAAGTTTTGCACCCGGCGGCCCTTCTATCGTTGGTGAATATGGTCCTGAGAGGGTTGTTTTGCCTCGTGGAGCTCAGGTCGAAAATGCTAGAGAAACGGCAAAAAGCTTGCAAAAGCCCGTGAATGTTTATGTGACTATTCAAGGCAATGTGCTTGGCAATAGAGAATATGCTCATTATTTGGGCAATATTATCGGTCAAGATCTCATGAAACAAATGGCTGCGGTGTAATTATGGTTATGAGAGTGATTCTGTCAGATGCTACAAGTCTGGCGCAATATATTTTGCCTGTTATGTACAATAATCAACCGTCAATCAAAAACAGCGCAAATAATGAAGTCTACAACACAATCAATGGCCCTGTGAAAATCCCAGGGCAAAGAAATTTTACTGAGATTTCTATACAGTCAATTTTTCCTGTTGATAAAAACTATGAATTTATTGTCTTTGGCAGTCATTCTAACGGTTGGGATTATGTCGATTGGTTGGATAGTCAAAAAGACAGAAAAAAACCAATCAGAGCTATTGTTATTAACGGATTCAAAAAAACTGTAGTTAATAAACTTTTTACTGTTGACAGTTTTGAGTATTCGGTCAAAGGCAATGGTGATATCGCTTATACTCTTGAGTTGAGCGAATTTAACGGCGAATTTTGGAAAAGTTTAAAGGATGCATGGAATGCCCGCAAAATTAACGGTTAACGGCAAAGTAATCAAAAACTTTGGTGAAATAGGTTTTTCTGATGATTTGGAAATGACTTGTTCGATTCTTAATTTCCCTTGTGATGAGATTTTTAAACCGGGGGCGAAATTTGTTCTCAAAGAGGATAATGAGCACATAGTATCAGGTATAATCACTGATTGTGAGCGTGGAATGAGTAAGATTTATTCGTACACGGGTTATGATTATGGATTTTATCTGAAGCAAAATGAAATCATGATCCAATTCAGAAATACCAAAATTTCTGATGCAATAAAACAGCTGTGCAACAAAATCAATGTACCTGTCGGGGTTGTACCTTCTATACCTGCAACGGTAACTAAGATATTCAAAGATGTGACCGTCTCTGATGTGCTGTTTGAGCTGTTGGAGCTTGTCAAAAAGAAAACAGGCCAAAACTACTTTTTTGAGTGCTTAAGCGGTAAACTCAACGTAAGACGATATGGTGTTCGCAGCGGTTTGACTTACAAGCTTGCTGATGGTTTTGAGGTGGTTTGTACCGATGCAATCGGTAGTATATCGGCCAAGGAATCTATGCAAGACCTAAAAAACAGGGTGATTATCCCTGATAAGAGCGAAAAAGTGCTTAAGCCTAAGGCGGTACATTCGGCTCAAGCGTCTATCAAAAAATATGGCTTATTGCAGGCTGTAGAGCCGATGGATGATGATAAGTCCAAAAAATATGAAGCTTATGCGGCTACAATGTTAGAACAACTCAATAAAACAACCAAGACACTCTCTGTTGAAATGTTAGGCACTTTCAAAATTAAAAAAGGTGTGATTTTGCCTATGTATCATCAAGAGCTCGGCTTAAACGGGTATTATTTAGTCAAGCGCAGCAGGCATACAAAAACAGGCAATAAACACATTGTGGAGTGTGAATTGGAGCAGTGGACAAAAACGGCCTAGTATGGTTCTAAAAACTGATTTGTATCAATGTATCTTTTGTAAAATTCTGAATTAATGCGCCAAGAATCCTCTCCGCTGCTTGTTGTGTAAATATAAGTTGAGCCGTCGGGATTTTTGCGTATTTCTCTTTTTATCAAATCGTGCTTGCGAAAATTAGTTTGCAATTGGGCTAAGAGTTTTTGATTGTATGCTTCTGCTTGGTCGTAATTGTATTTAGCAGGTTTTACAGGCAAGTTTTTGAGCATATAGTCCTTATCAGGTGGTGGCAAAGGTTTTGTAGGATTAAGGTCTGATGGGAACAAAGGACCTTGAATTTTGAAAGATGGACCATTTTTACTACCAAGGCTGTATGTGTTGGTTCTTTCTGCGGGCGGTAAAGTTTTTTGATATTGACTATCAATATAGTCATTTACTGCGGGTTTGACAACGCTTGAAACTATGCCGAAATCATTGAAAGCAAACGCTTTTGGCATGCAGAAAATTAAAAGTAAAAATAACAAAAGTTTTTTCATATTTTGCTCCTGTTTGTATTATACCCAATTTTTGGAATTTAACAATGTTAGCACAGTATTTAGCCGATG
>JAQUTS010000176.1 GCA_028694275.1 Candidatus Gastranaerophilales bacterium | reverse complement strand
CCGCCATGCACTGCCTGTCGGCATAATTGCTGATTTGATAGGGCTAAGCGTGGCATTAATTGTATCAAACTTTATTTTTTCATAAGGACAAAACCATGATAAGTAAATATAAAAATATCTTAATAAGTTTATCTGTTGTGCTTTTAGGAGCTGTTTTGGCAATTCAGACTTTGCCTTTTTTCATCAACGGCAATCAATTCAAAGACACTCTTTACAAGAGTTTTGAAGAATCAACCGACCTAAAACTAAACGTAAGAAAAATCTCTGTTTCATCAGAACCTTTTCTTAAGGCAAAAGTATCTTTGGAAAAACCATTCATACAAACAAAAACAGGAGAAAATGTTTTTTATTCTGACAAAGCCAGTGTTAGCGTAAACATCTTACCGCTTATATTCAAAAGGGTGGAAATCACCGATATCAAACTTCAATCACCGGATGTGTACATCATCAAAGGAAAAGACGGGAAATTTAACTTCGAAAAGAAAAAAGACGGAAAAAAAGAAAGTGAATTCGATGTATCCTTTAACGGACTTGATGTAATAGCAAATAACTACAGGCTTGAATATCTTGACAAAACAGCCCCGCAAAAAGTAGATACAAAAGCAAAAGGGCACAAATTTGAATTTCTTGATTATAACAGTCCTTTTGGAACAAAGCTCAACACCGACGGTGTTATGGCAATTAATGATGTAAGATGCCTCAACTACAATATCAAAACCAAAATCGACATCCCTGCATTTTTAGAATATGAAGAAGAAAAAGATCCTTTGACCTCAACGGAAGAAAGCTCAAACATTAATCCGCTTTATGAACTATACAAAAACGGACTGAAAGCGAATCTTATTGCTGATCTGAAAATCAAAACGCCACAAGACATAGAAGGAGAAGCCCTGCTTGAAAAATTAAGCATAAAAGTGGGTGAGAAAAGACTTCCTGATAGCAGACTTCATATAAAAGCCAAAAAAGACAAATACATTGTTAACGCCAAATTATACATAACTCCTGATGGAATAATTGATTTGACAGGTGATTTCAAGAAAGATTTTGTCAACTTCAAGCTAAAAACATCAAATATGCAATTATCAGAAGTGCAAAACTTCTTAAAAATAGTCTCTCACTCTATGGGTAAACCTGTACAAATCCTTGATAAGCTTGATCTAAAAGGCAATTTGATTGCGGATCTCAAACTCAAAAGCGATATGAAAACAATCCAGTCGTATGGATTTTTCAATATTAAAAACAGCCAGATAAACTACGATAAAGGGCTTTTTATCGTTAAAAACTTCAACTCTGATATTCGTCTTGACAATAACAATATCAATATCCAAAACACAAGCGGAACAGTTGACGGAAACAAAATTTCAATAATCGGAAAAATAGACTCTAAGGCCAATACAGACATCAAACTTTTTGTACCTTCTGTTAACATAAAAACGATTTTGAGCGCGCCGCAAACAAAAGAAAAACTCGCAAATGTATCACAAATTAACGGAAAAGCAGCCGCCATAATACATCTTACAGGCAAACTTGAGCAGCTGAAATACCAAGGCTATGTGACACTTTCAAATATGAATATTTTGCTAAAAGATACACCTGCAAAAATATCTTTCCCAAAAGCAAATATAGACATAGACAAAGACAAAGCCCTGATAAAAATTCCTAATTTTTATCTAAACAAATCTCTTTTTAGCCTTCAAGGTACGGCACCGATGAATAACGGCAAAATAAACCTAAATGCACAAGGTAAGTTAAAAGCCTCTGATATTGCGGATATTTTGAATACTTCTTCTGTCGGAAAAGGTGAAGTTCCTACAATATGCAATATTTTGATAGACAAACAAAACGTAGCTTTGACTGTTCAAATGCTCAATAATCCATACAACAACATCCTAATAGAAGGCATCGGATCCAACAGTATTTTGAATGCTAAACTGGATATCAACGGCAAAAAAACAAAACTCACAGATGTAGCCCTCTACAAAACGGGACAAAATCATCT
This sequence comes from Candidatus Gastranaerophilales bacterium, assembly GCA_028694275.1. Lineage (GTDB taxonomy): Bacteria > Cyanobacteriota > Vampirovibrionia > Gastranaerophilales > CAJFVJ01 > JAEWLZ01. The sequence continues at coordinate 964 of JAQUTS010000176.1, read as the reverse complement.
CAGCGCAAACCCAAATGCAAATCTTTCAGATACAACCAAAATAGCCACAGCGACAGGACTCATCAAAAAAATCGGCACACATACGGTCTTGGATGATATAAAAATAAAAGTAATCAGACCAATCAAAATATCTATCCCCATAGGACAAAACGCAACAAGTAATATAACAGGTGATGCAACAATAAACGGAACAACAACAAACCCTGCAATAAACGGTGATTTCATCCTGTCTAACACTACAATACCCGAGCTTAAAGGAACAATTACAAAAACCAATATTGCCTTTAGAGACAAAAAAATCACAGCAGACATATACGGCTTTGCATCAGGCAGGACAAACTTCAACGCAAAAACAAACATGGATATAAGAAGCCTTGACCCTGCGGTCATAGAAACAGTTACAATAAACGCAAATACATTTGATTTGGATCAAATGAGTGCTTTGGCATCAAAACTTCTGCCTGAGAGAAAACCCATAAAAACGCAATACTCATTGAAACAAAATAACGCTATGCACTTAAACCCTATTGTCATAAAAGACGGAAAATTCAACGCCAAAAGGTTAATTTTGAATGGTGTATACTTTAATGACTTTAACTCAAATATTAAATTTGACCGATATAATATATTTAAAATCACAGATATCACAAGCAATGCAATGAAAGGCTCCATCGCAGGAAACGTAGAATACGATGCCATAACAAGCCAAACCTCTCTTAATTTGAAAGCAAAAGACATAGATGTGGATCTTTTCGGAAACAAAATCCTGGGACTTCCAATGGGGCAAATATCAGGAATAGGATCATCAAATGTAAAAATATCTTTCATCGGATCCAAACCTGATGAAATAACAAAATCTCTGCATGGAGTATCTAACTTCATTGTCAAAAACGGAGAAATGGGAGATTTGGGCCGAATGGATTTTTACTTAAGAGCGGCAAATATTCTCTCAAACAACCTCTTA
>JAQUTS010000175.1 GCA_028694275.1 Candidatus Gastranaerophilales bacterium | reverse complement strand
GCCTTTTCGACCAGCAGCTCTTAAAAAAAGGCAAATGGCAATTTCCTATCAAGAAAAGCGATAAAAAACTTTTGGATTTAAGCAAGTATGGAGGGTATTCAAAAGTTAAAGGCTCATATTTCTTTGTAGTCGAACACACAAAGACTAAAGGTAAAAAAAACGAAAGAATAAAAAGCATTGAATATTTCCCAATCTACTTATGCAATAAAAAAGGTCCAAAAGACTTGCTTATTGATTACTGCGTTTCAGAATTGGGCCTCATTGAGCCACGAATTATAGTTGACTGTATAAAAATAGACACATTGTTTTCTATCGATTCCTACAAGTGCCATTTGTCTTCTCGAACAAGTGACAGAATTGTATTTAAAAATGCCAATCAGCTTATACTGTCTGAAGCAGATGAAAAAATTATTAAAAAGATACTTAAGTTTAATCAAAGGATTTCAGAGACATCTGACGAACCTGAAGTTTCAAGTTATGACGATATTTCAGCTGAAAACAACATAAGAATCTGGAGCATTTTACTGGATAAATTGAAAAACACTGTTTACCGCAAACAAATACCTGTAGGCGTCAAAAATGTATGTAACAGTATTGAAACGTATAAAAAGTTGAGTTTGGCAAAACAATGTGATCTCATAGAAAAATTGCTGTCAATCTTCAAATGCTCATCTGTAACCACAGATCTAAGCATTGTTGGTGGTGGAAAACAATCGGGCAGGATAGATATATCAAAATACTTAACAGACGGAAAAATCAAACTTATATATCAGTCTGCCACCGGTCTTTTTGAAAAAGAAGTGTCATTGTAAATGAGTTGGCGAACAGTGGTTGTTTCATCTCGGGCAAAGCTCGAGATGAAACTTAATTATTTAATAATTAGATCAGACACAGCTCAAAAAATCTATTTGAGTGAAATAGGTACTTTATTGATAGAAAATACGGCGGTTGCAATTACGGCCTCACTGATGTGTGAATTGATGCAGCGCAAAATAAATGTAATATTTTGCGATGAAAAAAGGAGTCCCTGCTTTGAATTATCACCGTATTACGGGAGTCACGATACAAGCAGAAAAATTAGAAATCAAATTGCGTGTCCGCAAGAAAAAATGGATAAAATCTGGACCCAAATAGTAAAGCATAAAATTCAAAAGCAAATGGAGCTGATGCAATACTATAAATTTGCTCAGGAATCGGAGTTGTTAAAACAATACATTATAGAAATAGAGCCCGGAGACAGCACAAACAGAGAGGGGCATGCCGCAAAAGTCTATTTTAATGCTCTATTCGGGCAAGAATTCTCGCGAAACTCGCCTTGTGTTGATAATTCGGCTCTGAACTACGGTTATGCAATCATTCTCTCGGCATTTAACCGGGAAATAATATCAAATGGTTATATAACACAATTGGGTATATTTCATAACAACATTTTCAACAGATTTAATCTGAGCTCTGATCTGATGGAACCATTCAGACCCATTGTTGATAAACTGGTGCTGAAATCAAAGTTTGAAAACTTCGGGCCGCCGGAGAAAAAAGTAATGGTAGATGTCTTGAACAAAGAAGTGTTCATTGAAAATAAAACACAATATGTCGGAAACGCCATAAAAATCTACTGCAAAAGTGTTCTTGATTGTCTTTTTGGCGATGAAACCTCAGAAATGCTGATTTACGAATATGAGTTTTAGATATATGCGAATATTGATTTTTTATGACCTGCCTACGTTGAAAAAAAAAGATCTTAGGGAATACAGGAGATTCAGAAAATTTCTTGTTAAGAGTGGTTTTATTATGATGCAGGAGTCAGTATATTCCAAGCTTGCTCTTAATCAAACAGGCGTTGATGCGATAGTTAACAGCGTCAAGAAAAATAAGCCCAATGACGGTATTGTCCAAATGCTTACTATTACGGAAAAACAATTTGCGAAAATTGAGTATCTTGTCGGAAGTAAATGTTCCGATATTATTGACAGCACCGACAGATTGGTAATTATATGAGGAAAAAGTAATGAAATTGGCACACACTATTTTTGAATCACCAATCGAAATAAAGGAAAACAGTGCTGCTGTAGTTGTATTTGAAAATCAAAAGCAGTTTTATGAAGCTATTGAAGATTTATACAAGCAAATACAAGGCTCAGAAGGCGAATGGGTTTTATCTGAAAAAGATAAAACACTGGACATCGAAAAGCATATCCACATGATAACAGAACCCCTATCCATTGACTTTAACACTCGGAAAATACAAAACAAGCTATATGCTTTACTGAAGGAGCAGTCTTTTTCAGAAACAAATTACCGGCTGACTTCAGAGATTTGCGGACAAATCTCCACATATGCAACAAAAATCGCGGAAAACATAGATTTTCCAGTTGTTTGCGCAGACATAGAAGATCCTGTAGGGATATTCAGACTTGTCGATGCAAAATTGGAAATTGAATATAAAAATCTGACAGAAAAGATTTTAGATTATATCAGCATAATGCAAGATTTCTTCAATATTTCGGTATTTGCTTTTATTAATCTGAAATGCTATATGACCGGAGCGGAATTGGAAACTCTGTATAAAGCCTGCTTTTACAAAAAAATAAATCTTATACTGTTTGAAAATACTTTAAGAGACGGAAAATCAGAGCACGAAACAGAGAAGATAATTGATTTTGATTTGTGCGAAATATATTAACTGGACGAATCATTTTAATAACTGTAAAATAGAGCTGTAGTATAAAAGAAACACACTAATTGTAAACCTCAGACAAAAACAAACTTCCGGGGGAACTGCGGAAAGTTACCGCCTGCGTTATAACTGCGGAGTGTCAATTTTGGGGTTTGAGAGTAGTGTGATTCTGTAGGCTTCTCAAACAGAATGACGCAGAGCCGCCGGCACAGGTCGGTTTGAGAGTAGTGTGATTCTGTAGGCTTCTCAAACTCATCTATTATCCTTAGCTACCTATTGCAAGTTTGAGAG
>JAQUTS010000174.1 GCA_028694275.1 Candidatus Gastranaerophilales bacterium | reverse complement strand
CAGGCATAATTACTCCATCAATATTTTGCCGGGTTGACAAAAAATCCTCTTTGATGGTTTGTGTTTTTTGAAGAGCAGATTTTCACTGCGACAGAGGGAACTGCCTTTTAAGGGATTGTGTTTTTAAAACACTTTTCTCGCTTTCGTTCAAACTTTCATCCCCAAGCGTTCGCTTGAAAATTTATATTTTACTTTGCGAGGACAACAGGCGTTGTCTCCCAAAACAATCTCCAAAAAACAAATATTATTTTCCCTAAAGGAAAAAATGTTTTGTCTTTTAGGGATTGTTTTTTATAATTTAGATAATACACAAGCGTGTATTGAATGCTCTTTGGCGAACCCGTAGGTTCTCAGGTCTATGAGCACGACCTTTTTTATGGGGTTTTCTCCCAAAGGAATCCGAAAATACCTAGCCTCATCCAAAAGGACGGGCGATTTATTGAAAAAAAATAGTTTCAATAAATATCAAAAAATGATGAGTTATTATAGCATAAAAATTTGAAAAAATAAATGACAGAAAAGAAGAAAAGAAGAAAAAACAGGGGAGCCAAGCCCCCTGTAAAAAACAGCAATGTGCTATTTTTTATTTTTTTTACAACCTACTTGTGCTCTAAAGGCACTATAAATTGTTTTCTTTCTTTGTGCTCGCCCAGTTTTCCTACGTTGAAACTTTCAACAGGTCTGTGGTAGCCCATAACTCTTGTGTAAACCATACACCTTGTTCTTTTTGCTTTTAGTTGTTCCAGAAGCTCTTCCCTACTCATCGTTGTTGCTCTCCTCTTGTGATATTTTGTCTTCCGACATTTTATCATCTTTATCTTTAAACGGATTTCCAACTTTAACAACCCCGAGTAGCTGCAATGGCAACGTTATGATTGCTGTTGCGACAAATGCTACAGTCCCAGTGGCTGTTCCCATGGCGCTTCCAACCTTATGCGCAGTTGTATTGCGATCTTCTGTTTGGGCCTGGGCAAAAGCAATTGAAGTACACATTAGCACTAAAACAATTTTTTTCATCTTTTCCCTTTATTTTGTTTTTACAATTAGTAAGCCATCTTAGATAGCAACATTATCCCAAAAACTTTCTTTGCTGAGAATTAAGTGTGCATTTTTGGCTCTGCTACCGAAAGTTCCCCGCCAAAGATGTATTTATCAAAGCCCCCCTCGTGTTTAACTAGATGTTTAACGCTGGCAACAGGAATATGATATATTTCATCGGGATGGAAATTCATCTTTGCACACTCCCCTCTTATCTCCTCTATGCTCTTGTTTGTACAGTAGAGGATTTTTTTGTGAGCGGTTTTGATTACCACACAACCGTATTTCATTAAGCATTTCCTTCCCGAAGAATAACTCTTCGATGGGCAATATATTTCTTAATGTCTCTGTATGTGCCGTACAACACAACCTCTTCTGCCGCATCCTTTCCTCTCTTTGGGATTTTGACTGCCCAAACAGAATCTTTTTTAATTTCTTTTACCTTAATTGCCATTTTATCCCTCCTAGGATAGATAAGTACCTACCCCGTCAGGAGTAGGTACAATGTACGAACTCCCTGTGGGAGAAAACTTATCGATAGTAAAACGAAAGGGCTTCTAACAAATGCACTTTTTCGAGTTTTACTTTGTCTTCAAAGCTAGCAATCACATTTGCAAGATGTTCCACTTTTTCAGTGTTCACTATGCCAAATCTTTGTTTAGCAAGAAGAAGTAAATCTTTCAGCTCTTTGTCTAAGATCATTTTCTCGGCAACTTCCATTCTTTTTTCAGTTGGCACATACTTTTTGAACTCTTCGCTGTCAAAAGTGCAAAGCCTTAAATATATGTCGTAGCCGTGAATGTAGAATGCTAGGCGGAGACGATTTTCGTATATTTGTGGCACATTTGGACGGCAATCACAGCAATAGTTTGCAGATAAAAGCATCCCGCACCTACAAGGAGGCATATGCAGAAATTGTGCTTTTGTTTCAGGAACTTTTGTTAACGTTTTAACAAAACCCGGAAGGTTAAAAGCATAATCAGCCTTAACCAAAATCGAGAGACTCCCATATGCAGCCAGATCCATGGCTCTTTTTAGATTGTATTCGTTCATTTTTTAGTCCTCCTAGGACTTTGTGAGCAATAGGAGCCCAAAGGGGCTTCCTAATGCTAGGTTTAGCCCCTAATGGGGGGTAACTTAAATATAAAACACTCTATGCTGAATCAGCAATTTAGTGTTTTGCAAATAGGCACTCGGAATATCTTCCAGCTCAATTAGAAGTTTTGAATTTGCATTTTTATTCCTCTTCTTTAGAGCAATCGCCACAACAATTGCGCTCAAGCTCAACATCACGTTTTGCCCAAACAAATTCGTTGCCGGATGCCATTTCAATAGCATTTTGTGCCGTTCCACAACACAAACCACCATCAAAAGATTCTGTTTCATCATCTTCATCTAGCATTGGGTAGCCATCTTCATCTTTTTGGCAGTCTTCGATTTCATAGACATCATACATCCATCCACCGTTATCAGAAGACCTTACAAAATAAAGATAGTTGTCGTCTACAAAGACAACTTCATTCGATGCAAGCAAAAGATTTAAAACCTCTTCGTGGCCATTTGTGCTTGTTATATCAATTGCCATTTTATCCCTCCTAGGATAGAAGTACTCTACCCCTTGTGGGAGTAAGTACTTGGTACGAACTCCCTGTGGGAGAAAACATTATTTAAAAAGAAGTTGTGTCATTTTTTCTCATAGAGCCAATAGCCGATATAGCACCGCAAATCAATAAGTAAATCACTAGCTCAGAGCCGTTTAGATTTCTTTTCCTGTTCGCAGCTCGCCCTTTAGGGGCTGAACTGGTTTATAGTTCAAACCCCTTATGGGGAAACAATGGACATTAAAATCCTGTCCTCAATTAAGAGGCCTTCAAAATCAACATTGGATTAAGATTTGTAGGATTTTTTACTTGTTTTGAGAGATTCTTTTGTGAGCTTCGAGATAGACTTCTTTTTCCTCTCTTTTCCCAACA
>JAQUTS010000031.1 GCA_028694275.1 Candidatus Gastranaerophilales bacterium | reverse complement strand
TTCTTCAGGTCTTTTTGTGATTTTGCCGTCGATTGTTATTACATCTTCACTTCTTAATTTTGTAAAAACTTTATGAACATCAGCATTTACAGATGGGTCAGCTACTGTCTGAAATAGCCCGCTTCTGTCTCTGATTTCGATAAAAATAATTCCGCCCAAATCTCTTACTGCACTGACCCAACCTGATAGTTTGATTTCAGTGTCGATGTCTTTTTCTTGCAGTTTTCCGCACCAATGGGACTTTAAAGCTGTTAGTGTTTCCATGATATATTCCTTCTACCTCGCTAAAATATTCTAGCAAAAAAAGATTTGATTACAATTTTTTATTTGTCCAGCGTTGCCAAAACATAAAAAACCACACACCCCGCAAAAGGTAATGCTATTTGATGATGTATGTATGTAGCAAGCTCAGGTGTCAGGCGGATATAATCTAAAAACGGTGCACCGTCAGTTGTCATTGCATAATCTGTTATTAAATACATCGCAGCCATTACCAAAATAGCGTATCCGGCTATTTGTAGAAGGTTTTTCATTAAATTCTTAAAATAATTTTTTTTGATTTTTCCCTTTTTCATCTTCCGTGCTTTCTGTATAATTTCTATATGGACATTTTAATACAGGGGTGCAAAATATGATAGTGGATAATATAAAAAATGCGGAATTTTATTATTCTTTGGGTGAAAAGTTTCAAAAGGCGTTTGAGTTTTTAAAAAATACCGATCTGCTTGCACTTGATAACGGAAGGTATTATTTGGAGGGAGATGATGTTTTTGCAATAGTGCAAGAATATCAAACCAAGCCCGAATCAGAAGGCAAGTTTGAAGTCCATCGCAAATATGTTGATATTCAATATATAGTGAAAGGACAAGAAAAATTGGGGTATCTTCATCTGGATGCTTTTATTCAAAAGGGTGATTTTGATGAAGAAAAGGATATTGTTTTTGGCGAAGGCAAAGGTGTTTTTGTTGAAGCAAAAGAGGGGGACTTTGTGATTTTTACCCCTCAGGATGCTCATATGCCAAGTATTGCTGTTTATGAGCCATTGCCTGTTAAGAAGGTTGTTATTAAAATAAAAATATTAAGAAATATTAAGAATATATACTGATTATATAATCAATATAGCAATTTTATTGAAAGCTCTGTTTTTATATTTATGAATACAGAAATATTTTGTTATTAACCCCACGGAGCATTCAATGTCAGATTACGGATTCAACAATTTTAAAGACATCGGTAAGCAATACGGACAGTATAGCCAGCCTCGCTTTGGATCTTATACCGGAGGTGTTAATCCACAGGATATGATGAGCAAAGTAATGTCAGGCGAAGATTTTGACTTCGATAAAATGATGCGCGCAATGATGATATCAATGTTTGCATCTAATCCTATGTTTGCAAGTTATATGCAAAAACAAGGTGTTGAAGGAGCTGATCCAAAATCCTCATCTACAGAAAGCATTAAGGGCTATAAGTCCCAAATGAACACAAATAAACAATATCTTAATGAATCAGGTGAAGTATCTGATGTCAAAGCTAATAAACCTGTAAAATCAGCTAAAAAAACTGAAAAAACCTCAGAATCAAGTTCTTCAGAAGGTGCTAACTCTGAAGTCAAAGCAGATTCTGTTTCAGAATTAGAAAAACAGCTTGAGACAGCAGGAGTTAAAAATGCAAAAATTAAATTGAATAAATCAACAGGAGCAGTAGAGGTTGATTTATCAAAAATGACAGAAGCCCAAATGTTAACTTTGCAAGATAACGGAGGCCTTAATTATTCAGGTTCTTCTGCTTTGTCTGTCAAAACAAAAGAAGGCCAAAATTTGACCGTTAATATAACAGGTGATGCCAATCAAGTAAACCTTGAAGGTAGTGGTACGGCTAATATTAATACGGCTTCTGATAATAAAGCATTACAAGTAAAAGCATCTAAAGAGGCTAAAATAGGAACTATCACAGGTGAAAATCTTGAGCATCTTGTTGTAAAGGGCGGCAATATGCAGTCTGATTTGAGCGGATTGACAAATCTTCAAGCACTTAAACTTGATGGAACCAAGCTTGAAAAGGGTCTCAATGTAAAAGGAGATAAAGACCTTGCCGTTAACCTAAATGGAGTTGATGCTAATGGAAAAGATTTGAACATTGCCGCAGGCGAAGATGCCAGTGTGAAAATTGCCAGAGGTAAAAACGTAGGCAATACAACAGTAGCAGGTAGAAATACAGATTTGACCGCAGCAAATACCGATATGGCCTCTGTGACCACAAAAGCTGAAAAAAATAACCTTACCAAGTTATATAATTCAGATGTTGAAGGCGATTTAGATGTTTCAGGCCAAGAATCAACTGTAACTTTGAATCAATCAACAGTAGCTCAAACAAATGCAGAAGGCTCAGAAAAAACATCATTGTTTGTGGGCAAAGATGCTGATGCAGGAGCTGTTTCTTTGAGTGATAACAAAGAAGGAAATGAAATTGTCGCAGAAGATGAAGATGCTGCTGACAAATTGGAAGATCAAAACCCTGATATCAAAGAAAAATCAGCGATGAAAAGACTTGATAAGGGTGATATTTCTCAAGAAGCATTATTCAAAAAATATTTTGGTTATTCAAATAAAGAATACAAACAATATCAAGAAGAACTCCAAAACAGTCAATATAACGCACAAGCATACGGATGGGGTGCAACTCCCGGCGGAATGAATCCTGCAGGCGGCGGCAGCGTTATGATGAATTTTTTGAACGGATGGCAATTTGGTAATCAAGTGACTGCCGGAATGTATAATAATTTATACGGAAATCCATACGGATACAATTCAATGATGTACAATCCATATATGATGCAAGGTGGCTATATGATTTAGCAATAATTTTGCACAAACAAAAAAGCATCTCTTAACGAGATGCTTTTTTGTTATTTATATTTTGTTAGAACGGGCGAGTTTGGTTGAGTTTTGTACGTAATTCTCTGAAGCGTTCTATGTCTTGTTGTGTTTGAGCATTTTCTTTGAACAAAACCTGACTTGCAGGATGTACAATCAAAATGTAGTCCATGTGTATTTCTAAAAAATTATATTTTTTGATAGAAGTACCGCTTTTGCTTATGATTTCGGCATTGGTTACAGCCAAGAAGCGTCTTTCTTTATCGTTTAAAAGATCAGTAAGCTCTCTGTTTGTATTTGTATATTTTGATACATGAACCGTACCTTTTATATCATGGTTTTGAGTTAGAATAAAAACCTCTACAGGTATAGTATCATTGTGCTTTGACATGTTTTGCTACCTAATTGTCTGTAACAAGACCAGTATAATATAAAAAACTGTAAGGGTAAAGTATGTCACGATTTTTTGTTATGCGACATAATCAGATGATCTGGTTTATCTGTTTATGCGTTCATCTACTGATCGGCTTACGGTTTTGTTTTTGAGTATATTAGCTATATTAAACATTGCAATAGAATTCAAAGTGGCAGTGAGTAATGAACTTCTGTCGACGAATGGGGATTCTTTGAATTCCTCTTCTTCTTGCTCATCTTGGGCATAGTACTCTCCGCCTTGCCCGTATTTTTCACGGGAAAGACCTGCTGATTGTGCATTGGTTCCTCTGAAGTCAAAGCCACCAGACACACCATAGAATCCTGCGGATCTATCGTCAACCAACTTTCATTCTCCTAACATCGCTCAAAGAGTACCTCACAATAATTATATATTGTTTAATTCAAATACGCAATATATAAGCTTATGGATACTCAAGAAAGTTTAGAATTTTTTGAATTATGCTTGAAGTCTTCTGCTTGCAGGAACAAATCTTTGGTTTTGTTGCCCTTGGTTTTGTTGAGACATTCCGATTGCAAATTGAGTAAATACTTGCGCCAATACAGCTCCTTGTGAAGGTGGCTGAGCTTGTTGTCCGGGGAGTTGTATTCCAAGCATTTGCGCCATATTATACAGGCTTGCTTTGTTTTTTTCTTCAGGAGTTGCATCACTTGATTCCATTATTGCTTTTGGATTATTCATCATTGCTTCTTCAGAGAATGATTTTTTTACTCCTTTTTCTTCAAGAGCTTTCTTATCAAGTGCTTTACCGTCTTCATCAAAGAGATCTTTTCTGTCAGAAATCTCCTCTGCAGTGAGTTTTCTTTCTTTGCCGTTTTTATCTTTTACTGTAAGGTTGACATCTTTGTATTGATCAACTTTTTCTTGTTCAGCTGCTTCTTGTTTTGAAAGTTCTTTAAATTCGTCTGTTCCTTTTACTTTTTTAGCAGCCATTTCATTTACTTTGTTATCAAACTTTGTTTCGAATTTGGCTAAAGCTTTTTCTTTTTTCTTTGGGTTATCTGCATATTTTGCTTCTATTTTAGCTTTTTGTTCGTTATATTGAGCTTGAACTTTTTCGTTCTTTTTAATTTTTCCTGCAACGTTATCAACCATTGCTTGTTTTTTGTCTTTTATATCACCCAAAGAGCCTTCACGGTGCTCTTCTTTGACTTTTTCAAATTTGCCTGTTTCAGGATTGAATGCTTCAAGGGCTTTTCCGTTATCATCGTATTTTGTTTTGTCTGTTGTGTTGCCTTGTGCATCTTTTGTTTCAACAAGGATGTTGCCTTTTTCATCTCTTGATTGAACAGAAGATCCAATGATGTTGCCTTGGGCGTCTTTTTGAGTTGTTGTTCCTTCTGTAACTTTGCCGTTGGCATCATATTTGAATTCTCTTGTTTCCGATGAATTGTCTTTATTTACTACATTGGATGTTGCTTTAAATGTTTTGTCTTCGTTATGAACTATGTCCATTGTTGTTTTTTTGCCGTTTGCATCTGTAGCTTCGTAGTTGATTGAATTGTCAGTTTTTACCATTTTGCTTGTTCCGCCATCAGGGCTATTTTGAACAACTAATGGATTGCCTTTGGAATCTATGCTCATATTGAGTGTTGGTTTTACTTTTTCGGAGGATTTTCCTTGGTTTGCTCCAAGATAATTTCCTGCGCTTTGATTTGCATCAACTACAGCATTCATGCCGCCATTGCCTGTTGCGTCGTTGATTTTTTGCATATTATCGACGGGAACACTTTGGCCGGCTGCTTTAATTGCCTGATTAAGAGGGTTTCCTCCAAGCATATTTCCTATAGCGCCAAATGGCCCGTTTTTCTTTTTTGCAGGTTCTATCGGGGTTGATTGAGGTTCTATTGTCGGTAATTTGTCAGGTATTTTCGGCGCATCTACTTTAAGAGCCGCAGGTTTTAGTGGCTGCAAAAAGGAGTTTTCATATGGATTATTGCTGTTGTTTATGCCGTAGCCCATTTTAGTGCCTTTATATTATTTCTACTTACATATTTAAAAACATACATGTATATAATATTGCTATATTGGGTATATACTATTACCTTTTTATGTAACATGTCTTAATATAGACCATTGGCCTGAAAACCTTGAATTGTAAATATTTTTAAAAATTTTGCCTTTATTTGAAATTTTAACGAGTATATCTTTTTTATATACTTAGCGGATAAATTGAAAGGATATTATTTTATGGCTTTAGACAAAATCTCGGGATTGGGATTAAATTTTAATCCCTTTGTCAAACCCAAAGATCAAGAAGATGCCTCAGGAGGTACCAAAACCAGAGGTGTCGGGTATGAGCACATTAATTCACCGGGCAAAAAATTAGCAAAAGGTATTGAAAAAAACTCAGAAAAACGGCCTGACGGGATGAGCTTTCTTCCTGAGGGAGCCTTAGGACAAGAAGATGCTTTGTATGTAAAAGGAGGCCGAGCGGGCGCAAAACAAAACTTAATTGCTTAAAAAGTTAATATTTAATGAAAAAAGACGGGTTAACGCCTGTCTTTTTTGTTAGAATTATGGAATGAAAGAGTTAGAATTTATAAATATAATAAAAAACACTTTGACGGATTCGAGCTTTATTGGTGACGATACGGCTTTTGCCCAGGGGTTTGTTTTTACTCAAGATACTCTTGTTGAAGATGTGCATTTTCGGTTATCGACAATGAGTGCTTTTGAGCTTGCGCAAAAAGCTGTAGCTGTTAACCTCAGTGATATATCTGCTTCAGGCGGTGTACCTTGTTACATTTTGATTTCTCTTTCGTTGCCGTCTTGTTTGGATTCTTCTTTTGTTGAGGGTTTTTATCAAGGGGTGGAACAATCTTGCTCTAAGTACGGTATTAAGGTGCTTGGCGGTGATATAACAGGCAGTGACAAGGTTTTTGTGTCCATATGTGCTATAGGCAAGGCCAAAAAACAAATAAAAAGATCTTTTGCAAAAGAGGGGGATGTTATTTTTACCACGGGAAACCATGGAAGCAGCAAAGCTGGTCTTGAAATTTTGGAAAAAAACCTTGCTTTTGATGAAAAATTCATTCAGGCTCACAAGCTTCCTACTCCCAAAATCAAAGAGGGAGCAATCATCGCTGATGTTTGTGATTCGCCTGCATTAATGGATTCAAGCGATGGTCTTTTGGATGCTTTATACAAAATCGCATTGGCTTCATCTGTGACCTTAGAGGTTGATTTTGATTTTGTGCCGTATGATTTTGACATAAAAAAACTCTCTTCTGATTGGTATAATTGGGTTTTGTTCGGTGGCGAGGATTATGAACTTGTCGGATGCGCGCGAGAATCAGATTTTTCTAAGCTTCAAGAGGTCTTGTCTTTGCATCAAATAGGGCATGTTGTTGCCAAATCGGATTTTCCTGTGATAATCAAAAAAGATGGTGAATACAGGCAAATAACTAGCGAAATTATTGAAAACATGTCTTTTGATCACTTTAAAAAGGGGCCACAATGAAAGTATCAGCCATAATTGCAGCAGCAGGTTCATCGAGCAGATTTAAGAATGGTCAAAAATTACTTTTTGATCTTAACGGATGCACTGTTATTGAAAAAACTCTTTCTGCGTTCCAAAAACACCCTATGATTGATGAAATAGTGATTTGTACTTCCGAAAATTTGATTGATGAAATTCGACTTTTGTCTGAAAAATTTTCTAAAGTATCAAAGGTTATTCTCGGAGGGGCCACTAGACAAGATAGTGTGTTAAATGGATTAAAATCGGTATCAAATCCTGATTTTGTTGCAATTCATGACGGTGCAAGGCCGCTTATTAGCCAAAAAACCATTACATCCACCATAAATAAGGCTATTGAGTGTGGCCATGCCACTTGTGCCGTGCAGGTTAAAGACACTATAAAAAAAGTTATTGAGGACAAAATAGTCGAAACTCCTATTAGAGAACAGCTTTGGCAGGTTCAAACGCCGCAGGTCTTCTGCTACAAGGAAATACTCGATGCGCATGTCAAATGGGAAGGGCATGGCTTCACTGATGACACATTATTAATCGAAAAAACAGGTAAATCTGTCTATATTGTTAAAGGATGTTACGAAAATTTAAAAATCACAACTCCTGAAGATATAGACTTGGCAAGGGCTTTGGCTAAAAAATAAAAAACAATCGCTAATAAGTGTAAAAAATACGCTTAAAAGCCTTCCCATTTTAAAAAAAATATATATAATAAAAGAATAAGAGAAATAAGTGAGACCTCTAACTCTCTATTTTGGACTTTAAACCTCTACCCCCTTAGAGGTTTTTTATTACTCGGTATAATTATTTTTTTTTAAATGTAAAGAAATATAAAAACTCGGCAGAAACGTGAAAATTTGTATCAGAAGTTAATTTCGGCTATTTGCGGTAACTCAAATGTAAGATTATTTTTTTAAAATTAGCAATTTTTACGGTTTAGATGTTTTAAACAGAAAGTAAATCGATATTATATGTTGGAGAAGTTAAAATGGTTGGTAAGGAAAAGTTCAAAAGTATTGAAAAATCATCATTGGAAAGATTGGATGTAACGGTTTTACCTAAAAAACTTCCTAATTTGAAAGATAAAACTCAAACAAAGGACAGTATAATAGCAAATTGGCTCAAATCTTGGATTGAAGAAGGTTTGAAATCAAAAAAAATCTCACTGGGTAATCTTCTTCCTAAAAAAGAAGTTATTTCTTCATATACAGGCGTGAGTGTCGGAACGGTTCAAAATGCGATTCGATATATTGAAGATGAAGGTTATGTAGAATCTAAGCAGCGTATCGGAACTATGATAAAAGCCAAAGATGATGCAGAATCTTCTTTGAGAAAGCAATCTTCCAAGCGTGAAAAAATAATTTATCTTTTGAAAAAATATATTATTGAGCAAGGATATTGCCCGCAAGATACTTTGCCATCTTCAAGAGAGCTGGCTAAAAAACTGGACAGTACCCTTAATACAACACGTCTTGCGCTTGAGTATTTAGCAGCAGCAGGCGTCATTACAAGCAGAAATTCCAGAGGAAATAAGGCTAACTGGGTTTTGAAATCCATTCCTGTTATTTCTGATTCGGAGCATGTTCAATTTTCAGACAGTGATGATAATAAAACACTTGTATCTCAAGTGGAATTTGATTTGAGAGATTATATTCAAAATAATCATAAAGTTAACGACAGGCTACCTTCTCATTCAGAGCTTGCAGATATTTTGAAAGTAAGTATCAAAACTGTTCATGACTCAATGAAGGCTTTGATTGAAGATGGCGTTTTGTGCGCACGTCGAGGCCGATACGGCACTATTGTTGTCAGAATGCCAAATGAAGAAGCTCCAAAAGGCATCGAGCACCAAATCTTTGCACCTGCAAAAGATGCAAGCTTCTACAATTATCAAAGAGTTGAAAAACATTTGAAGCTTTTAATCAGAAAACAATACAAATTGGGCGACAAACTTCCTGCAATGGGGGCTTTGGCTCAGGAGCTTGATGTGAGCAGCAATACTATTAGAAAAGCTCTTCAAAACCTTGCAAAACAACATATTATTGAGTTTGCAAGAGGCAGATATGGCGGTACATTTATTACCAAAATGCCTGAAGAAAAAGAAACAGCATCGTTCAAATGGTTATCAGTCAACCCAGAACATGTACAAGCATACAAACCCGTTGAAGTTTAATGATATTTTCTATAAAAATAAAAAGCGGAGTCAATTGGCTCCGCTTTTTATTGATTATTTTTTAAACTCTTTGAGCTCTTACTCTTGCCATAATCTCATCAATCTCATCTTTATCAAGAGTTTCTCTCTCAAGAAGGATTTTTGATATTTCTTCGACTATATCTCTGTTTTCAAGAAGAAGCTGTTTTGCAATACCATAGCAATTTTCTATTATTTCTTTGATTTCATGATCAATTTTGGATGCCACTTCTTCAGAGAAGTTTCTTTCATGTCCAAAATCACGGCCTAAGAAAACATGTTCATTTCTTTTTCCGAAAGTTAATGGGCCCATTTTTTCACTCATACCATAGGAGGTGACCATTTTTCTTGCAATTTCTGTAGCACGGTCGATGTCATTTTGGGCACCTGTTGTTATTTTCTCAGGGCCAAATATGATTTCTTCCGCGATTCTTCCGCCTAAGAGCATTGTTATTTGATCTAACAGTTGGTCTTTTTTGTATGTGAGGTGATCTTTTTCAGGAAGCGTCATTGTGACACCAAGAGCCATACCTCTTGGGATGATAGATACTTTGTGCAAAGGATCACAGTTTTTAAGAAGTTTGGATAAAAGAGCATGGCCAACTTCATGATAAGCTGTATTTTCTTTTTCTTCATCTGAGATGATGCGGCTTTTCTTTTCAGGGCCTGCGATTATTTTGTCTATTGCAGCTTCAAGATCTTCCATTTCAATTTCTTTTTTTTCATAGCGAGCAGCCAAAAGAGCCGCTTCGTTTAGTAAGTTTGAAAGATCTGCACCTGTGAACCCGGGGGTTCTTTTGGCAAGGGTTTTAATTTCGACTTCTGCGGCAAGGGGTTTGCCTTTTGTATGAACTTCAAGAATTTGTTCTCTTCCTTGAATATCAGGTTTGTCTATTACTACTTGTCTGTCAAAACGACCCGGTCTTAGTAGGGCATTATCAAGGATATCAGGTCTGTTTGTAGCTGCCACGACGATGATTCCTGTGGTTCCGTCAAATCCGTCCATTTCAACAAGTAATTGGTTAAGTGTTTGTTCTCTCTCATCGTGTCCGCCACCTAGGCCTGCTCCTCTTTGGCGGCCTACTGCGTCGATTTCATCAATAAAAACAATACAAGGAGAGTGTTTTTTTGCTTGTTCAAAAAGGTCTCTTACCCTTGAGGCACCGACCCCGACAAACATTTCAACAAAATCTGAGCCGCTTATTGAAAAGAAAGGAACTCCTGCTTCTCCAGCTACAGCTTTTGCCATAAGGGTTTTACCTGTACCGGGTGAGCCAACTAAAAGAACACCTTTTGGAATTTTTGCTCCCAATGCAAGGTATTTTTCACCGTTTTTTAAGAAGTCTACGATTTCTTCAAGTTCTTGTTTTGCTTCATCAATGCCCGCGACATCTTTGAAGGTCACTTTGACTTTGTTGTCCATCATCATTTTGGCTCTGCTTTTGCCAAAATTCATAGCTTGTGAACCGCCGCCTTGTGCGCCTCTAAATATCATCATAAGAGCCACGAGAAAAAGAATCGGGAAGAATAATGATCCGATTATCCCCATCCATTGGCCTTTGTTTTCGTTTTGTTTGACGTTTATATCTACATTTTGTTTTTCAAGTCGTGAGATCATAGATGTGTCGTTATCAGGAATAGCAACATTGTACAGAATAGGGGATTCTTGAGTTTGTTTTACAGGGGTTGCATTGAGTTCTTTTCCTGAAATCTCAACTTTTTTAATTTCGCCTTTATCGACTTTTTGTAAAAAATTCGAGTAAGAAATATTTTCATAAGTTGTATTTTTTTCAAGATAAAAAGAAGTCAACAAAGTTGAAATAAGAAGTATTAAAACAATGTATAAACCTGTTGCTTGATGTTTTTTCATTTAAAAATCCCTTTTCTTCAATACTTACAAAATTATAACACCAAAATGAACTCCCGCAATATTTGCCTTAAGCTCTCCTTATGGTCGGGTTTTGTTTAAGAACACCGGTTTTGTCGGCTTTTAAACCCTTAATACGTTTATATGGATTAAAATTGTTAAATTTATTCCCTTTTTTTTATATTGGTTTTATAATTAAAATATGCTTAAGGAAAAGTTGTTAAAAAGAGAGAATTTGGAGGATTAACCTTGTCTCAATGTTTGGTTATTAATGGAGGCAAAAAGCTTCGAGGCGAAGTTGTTATCGGTGGAGCTAAAAATGCAGTACTGAAGCTTATGGCCGCATCACTTTTGGTAAACGGTGTAAGTGTTTTACATAATGTTCCTGATCTTACAGATGTTGAGACAATGTCTGAAGTTCTTAGATATACAGGAGCCAAAGTTACTTGGAATAAAGTCGAAAAATCAATGGAAATTGATGCTTCTTGTGTTGATAATACAGTTGCCCCTTATGATCTTGTAAGCAAGATGAGAGGGTCTTTTATTGTAGCGGGAGCTCTTTTGAGCCGTTTCGGGGAGGCGAAAGTCGCACTTCCGGGTGGCTGTGCCATAGGCGAGAGAAGAGTTGATTATCATATTAAAGGATTTGAGGCTTTAGGGGCAGAGGCTTCTTTGGATGGCGGTTATGTTTTGGTCAAAGCCAAAAGACTCCACGGGGCTGATATTTGTCTTGATAAACCAAGTGTCGGTGCTACAGAAAATCTCATGCTTGCATCAGTTTTGGCGGAAGGTTCTACATCTATACGTAATGCTGCGCAAGAACCTGAAATTGTTGATTTGGCCAACTTCTTAAATCTTATGGGGGCTGATATAACAGGCGCAGGAACTTCTGAAATTGTGGTGAACGGTGTTGACAAATCTGCTCTTCATTCGGTGGTTTATACAACTATGCCCGACAGAATTGAAGCAGGAACATATATGACAGCAATTGTTGCGACAAGAGGACGTGCAATTATTCGTAATATTTTTCCTAATCATCTTACTTTTGTTACAAACAAACTTATTGAGGCGGGTGCAAATATTTCTTTGATAGAACCTTTTACTCTCGAGGTAAGTATGAATAGACGACCAAGTGCTATTAATATTGTTACACAGCCATACCCTGGGTTTCCTACAGATATGCAGTCACAATTTTTGGCAGCTTTGGCGACAGCTCAAGGGGTCAGTGTTGTAACAGAAAATTTGTACGAAAATCGTTTTATGCAGCTTACAGAACTCCTCAGAATGGGTGCTGATGTGCGCCAAGAAGGAAATAGTGCTATAATAAACGGAGTAGAAAAAATAAAAGCTGCTCATTTAAGAGCCAGTGACTTGAGGGCCGGCGGATCTTTGGTAGTTGCTGCATTGAGTGCAGAGGGACAATCTGTAATAGAAAATGTTTACCATATAGATCGTGGTTACGAAAAAATCATCGAAAAATTTTCAGGCTTGGGTGCTGAAATTAAGCGCATAGATGTTACGGATGTTCAAGAGCTTATAAAAACTATATAACTAATAGGATAGAACAATGGAAGAAAAACAGTACAAACGCTGGTATGATTATGATCCTAAATTATCAGAGGTAATAGAACTTTTGCGCTATTATCAAGATGATTTGAGGTCGCAAGCCGAGATTTTTCTTGAAAAAATAGAATCCATCGTGGGCAAATCAACCTTGGACAAGTTTTATGACATGGTAAAACCCATACAGGGAAAACGCTGGTACGATAAGGATCCTGTTATTTCTAAAACTATTGAGTTGTTAAGAATAGTTCCGCCTGAAACTCAAAAACTTGCCGCTGAAAATTTTATCAAGGCTTTGGAAGAACTCGGACTTGATAGAAACATAATAAAAGAAAATTAAATCAGAATTATTTTTGGATTTTTGGGGTTATTAAAAATAAGAGGTTTTTTGCAGAATGAGCTGTTTAGAGAAGAATTTAGAACAAATTGCCAAGTATAATAAACATTTGGCTGATAGAATCGCCGCACACGAAATTGTTGACCAGCATAGATTTCGTTTGGATTATTCCAAGTGCGATGATTTGAATATATATGTAGACGGTGTGCCGATCCATGATGAGATTGATCCTGTGGGGCAAGCTAAGGATGTTTTTGCTAAAAATTATAAACAAGGAAATGTGAGTCTGATTTTTGGTCTTGGTTTAGGTTATCTTTTTAATAGATTTGTTAAAGAAACCAAGGACCGAATCCTCGTTTATGAGCCTGATATGGATATTTTGAGAATTACCTTGGGCGTTTTTGATTTTTCTGAAGCATTATCTAATCCTAAGATTAAACTTGTTCATGACAAATTCAATTTAAAACCATCTATAGAGACAATGAAGACAAAAGATGATGATATGACACTTTATTTTTTGCCGTATCATTCTTTCCATCATAAGCCTGTTTTGGATGAATTGGTTACTGAATTATCTCAAATTCATAGTTTGATGGAGATAGGGTTTAAAGAATTGGCCAAAAAATCTACGTCTTGGGCACTGTCTACGGCTTCAAATTTGGCATCAATCGCAAAAAATGAAGAGCTCGAAGCCTTGGAGGACAAGTTTAAGGATAAGCCGGCCGTTGTTGTATCAGCAGGGCCTTCGTTATTAAAGAGTATAGAAGCTATCAAAAAATACAGAGATAAAATAGTCGTTATCTCTGTGGGTATTGCCCTTAAAACACTACTCAAGCATGGGATAAAGCCTGATTTTGTTGCGATTATCGAAATCGGTGACTGTCGTTTTAATTTGCAAGGTGCGGATTTGACAGGAATTAAGTTTATTTTTCCTCCTGAAGTGTATTTTCAAATATACACAGCAGGCGTTGAAAAAGCTTTTAATTACTATACTGAAAATCTTTTTACTTCTGATTGGGTTCAAGGGTATACGGGGATTGATTGCTCCAAATACATAAACAGAGGAACTGTTTCTATCACAGCACTTTGGAGTGCAAATTTGATGGGGTGTAATCCTCTTATTTTGGCAGGTCAAGACTTGGCTTTTTCAGGTGGAGAATGCTACGCCGGGGATACT
>JAQUTS010000030.1 GCA_028694275.1 Candidatus Gastranaerophilales bacterium | reverse complement strand
ATAATAAGAGGTGTTCTTGCTTCATCAATTAAAATACTGTCAACTTCATCGACAATTGCATAATTGTACGGTCTTTGAACGCACTGATCAAGACTTGCTGCCATATTGTCACGAAGATAATCAAACCCGAATTCATTGTTTGTTCCGTATGTGATATCACAAGCATAAGCAGCTTTTTTGCGCTCAAAGCTTCCCATATCATTATCACCTGATAAAATCAGTCCGACACTCAATCCCAAAAACTCAAAAATCTGCCCCATCCACTCACTGTCACGTTTTGCAAGATAATCATTTACTGTTACAATGTGAACACCTTTGCCTGCAAGAGCATTTAGATAAGCAGGGGCTGTTGCGACGAGAGTTTTTCCTTCGCCTGTTCTCATTTCTGAAATTTGCCCTTGGTGAAGTATCATCCCGCCCAGTAATTGAACATCATAATGACGCATATTCAGGACTCTTTTTCCGGCTTCTCTAACGGTTGCAAAAGCTTCCGGCAGAATGCTTTCTAACACTTCGGCTTCAAGCTCTAAGTCTTTTTTGAAATCATCTGATGTTTTGCGGTTAGCAAGAATTTGTCTGAATTCATCCGTTTTTGCTTTGAGTTGTTCATCAGAGAGTTTTTCAAATTCTTCTTCAAGAGAGTTTATATATTCTACGGTCGGCTGGATTTTTTTAATTTTGCGTTCGTTGCCGTTTCCGAGTATTTTTATTAATAAATCAAGCATTTTTCCGTCCCAATTGTCTGAAATAGGTCACATTCAGAATATGACACCTTTATTTACATACAGATTCTATCACAAAAGTTTTTTCAATAAAAATAGCCCTGCTTGGTGTAATAAAGGTCAGATTTCTTTTTGCAAAGATCTTATAAGGTCTTCATTGACTACGTCATCGGCTTTTTTGATTCCTGTGAAAACAGGTTCTATTTTGATATAAATTTTGTTTAAAAGCTCTTGATAATTGCGAGTTACAGGGGTGGGTTTCCCTCTTTCGATTGCGCTTAAGAATACTTTTGCATTTTGCGGTTTTTTATCTGTTTGCAAAAAACACTCAGAATTTGCAACTGATTTGCGAGCAGGGATTATCAGCCCGTCTTGAGTGAGTTTTTTTGAGGTTCTCTCTGATGATAAAAACAAAATAAAACGCCAGGCTGCTCTTTTGTTTTTGGAGTTCTTGCTCATCGCCCATCCTGATGCGTCAGCGTCTACAATAGACCCTGCGGTTCCTTGAGGGAATGGGGCTATATCCCAGTCAAAATTAATATCTTGGCGGAATCTCGGCACAACCCAGCGACCGTTTAAAATCATTGCCAATTTACCTTGCATAAACAGTTGCGCGTTGGTGTAGCTCCCTTTTTGGGCATCGGAAGGGGTTATTTTGTTGACGTTTTTTAGATTTGCATAAAATTGTAAAGCTTGTTTTGATTGATCTGAATCAATCATCAAGCAATCGTCTTCTCCTAAAACACCACCGTTATTGCTCCACAAAAACGGCAGCCAATAAAGAGCTTCTTTTTCAAAGCCAAAACCCCAGGAGTTTTGATTTGTAAGAAGTTGCGCTTTTGTGACGAATTCATCCATTGACCAGTTTGCGCTTGGATAAGGTACATTGTATTTATCAAAGAGGTCTTTGTTGTAATAGATTACAAGGTTTGATATATCTCTTGGAACTGCCCAAACACAGTCATTATATGTAAAAGCTTTGGTTGAATTTGGGTAAAAGTCTTTTTTGTTTACAAAATATTGATTTAGATTTTGCAAAGCGCCTGTCTGAAAATACTTGAGCCCGTTGATATTATTGACAAACATTACATCGGGTGCTGAGTTTGCGACAATCAAAAGGTGCAGCTTTTGAAAGTAATTTTGCGGTATGTGCATAAGTTCCACGTGTATGTCAGGGTTTTTTTCTTCAAAATCTGCGATTGTTTGTTTGAGGACTTTTATTTCGCTCTCAGAGCCCCAGGTCGAAAATTTGATTACGGTTTTTTTGATTTCGGGTTTTGGGACTGTTTGCATATGTCGGGTTTCTTTTTTGTGGCACCCTGCAAAAGAAAAAACCAAAAGACTTATCAGCAAAAATCCAAAAAATGAGCCCCAAAGGCTCAAGATTTTTGTTTTTTGTTCTATTTTATCGTTTGATTTTTTCATTAGATATCCATTAAATATTTTGCATCATTTTCTTTTACTTCGACTAATCCCCTCCAGCTGTCAAGCTTGACCATGTAGACATCACGGCCTGGTTTTGAGTCGATTTTTCTTACTTTGTTAAATTTTTGAGCTTTATCCAGTCTCATTATGATTATTTTTTGGTCATTTAGATGACAAAGAAGATTTGTTGAGTCATCTTTTTTGTTGAGAGTAAACTTAAGCGTTTCAGAAATCTCAAATGCATCAATAATTTCTGAATCAGAGGTATTTTCATCGGAAGGTTTTATAGAAACTTTCTGTCCTTGTTCTTGCGGCTTTGATTTTGTTGTTGGTTTTTGCGGTGTGGTTTTTGGTTCGTCATCAACAACAACAACTTCTTCTACCATAAATTCAAAATCTTCATCATCTCGATCAAAATCATCTTCGATTTCTATTCTTTGAGAATGTTTGTGTCCGCCAAGCAGTTCTGATAAGGAGATTTTTTTCTTTTTGGCTTTTTTCTGTTCTTTTTCAAGGTCTACAAGAAGTTTTTCTTCTTTTGAGGGGCCTTGTTTTTTTTCTTCTTCAAAGCGCGTTTTGGCAATTTGCATAGCTTTTACCAAAAGAGAGAAGAGAATTATCGGAAACAAAATCACCGAAAAAGCTATCCATATAAAATTCTTTTTAACGGGCTTGTACATTGATTCTACAGAATTTTGAGGGGTTTCTGTCAATGGATCGGAATCATCTATATCCATTTCTTTTAATATTTTATCCACATCTGTTGAAAGTTCGACATCTCTTTTGCTTGGTTTGAGTATAGTGTCTGCTTTTTGCGTGGATTCAGGTTCTGTTTTTTGGGTCAAAATGGTGGTTTTGACTTTTAGAGGTTTATCTTTGGAAGACTTATCAACTGCAACAGGCACGGGCGTTATACTGATTTGCGGTTTTTCTTCTTTTTGCGCAAACGCACAATTGAAGCCGCATTGGGATATACCGATCGCAAGTAATATTAAAGCTGAAGTAAAGATTCTTTGCATAAATAACCTACTAAATGTATGAAAAATAATTTTAATATGTTTAAATATCTTCTACTATATATTATAATAATACTTGAAAAATTTTGAAAATAACAAAATTATTAAAAATAAAGGAAAAAAATGTCACCCGACCCGAACGAGCCATCTATTGATCCTAGGCATAAAATAGAGCTGAAAACAGGAAATCTGGACGGTAAAAGTTTACAAACAATTTACAAAACACGAGCAATTATCCGAGCTTTAGTCGCTAATTTGGGCATAGCTTTTATCAAATTACTCTGTTGGTTTTTATCAAACAGCTCCGCTATGTTATCAGAAGCGATACACTCTTCATTGGACAGCTTCAACAGTTTTTGCCTTCTTATAGGCATCAAAAGAGGCTCTCGTCCTGCTGATTCTGAGCATCCTTTTGGCTATGGCCTTGAGGCAAATATCTGGGCGTTGTTTGCTTCTTTGTTGATGTTAGTAGGTGCTTTTGCATCTATGCATAGTGGTTTTGATAAGTTTTTCCATAGTCAAAACGGAATTCATGACCTTCTTAACAACTATCATTTCATTGCTGTTGCGTTAATAGGGAGTATCATTTTTGAGGCTTGGGCCGTTAAAAGTGCTATAGGTGCCGTTTTGCAAGAAATGGATGTTAGTGCGAATAATGGTTTTTCTGCATTTTGGAAATCCGCACAATTAATAAATAAAGTGAAAAGCCCAACAACCAAGTTTGTTTGGTTTGAAGACACTTTTGCTCTAGCGGGTGTTATCGTTGCTTTTGTTGCAATTACGATAGCCAAATTTGCCGTTCCCGTGCATTATGCTTATATTCCTGATGCAGTTGCTTCTGTGATTATCGGTTTTATGCTTTTGTTTTTGGCTTTTTATCTTTTGAAAAACAATATAAATTTCTTAACAGGCACTGCTGCAGGGCCTCAGATCGAAAAAATGATAAAAGAAATAACGAACAATGTTCATGGCGTAGCCAGTATTCATGAGCTCAAAACAATGGATATGGGTGCATCAGGGCTTTTGGTCAATCTTGAGATAGAAGTAAAACCCGATATTCAGGTAAAAGATGCCGATGATATTGCTGATAGGGTCGAGTATCTTATTCGAAGCAAAATTAAAAATATTGCAGATGTTACCATTGAGATGGTTGCGAATGACCTTGAAGATAATTGGGAAGACAAGTTCATGCAGGTCATAGAAGAAGGCAAGAAGCTTGATATTTTGACAAAAGAAGAATCAAAAATCCTCAAAAGATTCTTTGATTTTACGGATACTGTTGCAATGGAAATCATGGTTCCAAGGACACAGGTCGTCTTTGCTGATATCAATGATAGTGTTGATGATGTTGTTGAGACTATTATTTCATCAGGGCATACCCGAATCCCTGTCTATCGCGATAATATTGATAATGTCGTAGGTATTATCAATGCCAAAGATGTATTAAAAGTTGTCAAAAACAACTGCGGTGCAAACCCAAAAATCGAACCTTTGGTTCGTGAAATACATGTTATCCCTGAAACAAAACCTATTTCAGAGCTTTTGACAGAATTTACATCAACTAAAAGTCAGTTTGCTGTAATTGCCGATGAGCATGGCGGAGTTGCGGGAATTATAACAATTGAAGATATTTTGGAAGTTTTGGTCGGTGAGATTTATGATGAATTTGATAAGGTGCAAGAGGTCGAATACCATAAGATAGACAAAAACACCATCAAATTTGATGCCACAATGGACATAGAAGATATTAACGAAAAATTTGACCTTGATTTGTCAACAGAGGATTATCAGACAATCGGGGGTTATGTTTTCGGGCTTTTGGGAAGAGAGGCCGAAGTCGGTGATGTCATCGAAGAGGGCAATCTTGAGTTTGTTGTTGAAGAAGTGAGCGGGCATAAAATCGAAAAGCTCAAAGTTATAAAAAAAGACGGCTTTGTCGAAATTAAAAAAGATTAAGTTTATTTAACCGATAACTTAAAAAACTGTACAAGGCTATCATAACAATATTATAATTTTTTTACAGACCCATTTTGGGGGCGAGAGAGGTAATTTAAAAATCATGGATATAGCAATTTCATTTTTGACAATAGGGCTTGTTTATTTCGGTATAAGCAATATTCTTCCTGCAACAAAATAAAAAACGCATCTGTTTTTGAAGCTGTTTTTGATAAAAGTTTTAAGTTAGATAAAAAAGGGAAGAAAAATGGCAACGAAAGAAAAAGAAACCGTAGGCGTTGATAGGCAAAAAGCTCTTGAAATGGCTATTGAAAAAATAGAAAAGGACTTTGGGAAAGGTTCTATTATGTGCCTTGGCGAAAGACCATCTGTCAGCGTTGAAGCTATTTCAACAGGTGCATTGCCTTTGGATATAGCACTTGGAGTCGGCGGAGTTCCAAGAGGACGTATTATTGAAATTTACGGACCTGAAAGTTCAGGTAAAAGTACTTTGGCGCAGCATATAGTTGCAGAAGCTCAACAAAAAGGCGGTATTGCCGCTTATATTGATGCTGAGCATGCTATGGATCCTGAATATGCTAAAAATCTCGGTGTTGATATTGACAGTTTGTTGATATCTCAGCCGGATACCGGTGAGCAAGCTCTTGAAATTACAGAAGAACTTGTCCGCTCAGGTGCTGTTGATATAATTGTTGTCGATTCGGTTGCGGCTCTTGTTCCAAAAGAAGAAATCGAAGGCGAAATGGGCGACAAGCATATGGGTCTTCAAGCAAGACTTATGTCACAGGCTTTGCGTAAGTTGACAGGTATTGTCAATAAAACAAGAACAACTGTGGTGTTTATTAACCAGCTTCGATCAAAAATCGGAGTTATGTACGGAAGTCCTGAAACTACAACAGGCGGTAATG
The DNA here is from genome assembly GCA_028694275.1 of Candidatus Gastranaerophilales bacterium. GTDB lineage: Bacteria > Cyanobacteriota > Vampirovibrionia > Gastranaerophilales > CAJFVJ01 > JAEWLZ01. The sequence goes on along the minus strand of JAQUTS010000030.1, from coordinate 7,982 downwards.
CTCTTAAGTATTATGCCAGTGTGAGACTTGATATAAGACGTATTGAGACTTTGAAAAAAGGTGATGAAGAATACGGTAACAAGGTGAGAGTAAAAGTTGTTAAAAACAAAGTTGCTCCTCCTTTCAAAAAAGCCGAATTTGAAATCATCTACGGAAAAGGGATATCAAAAACAGGCTGTATTCTTGATATGGCAGTAGATATGGATATTGTCAAAAAATCAGGAACATGGTTTAGTTACGGCGAAGACAAAATAGGACAAGGCAAGGATAAAGCAAGAACATTCCTGGATGAAAATCCTGATGTTTTAAAAGAAGTTGAAACACTTGTTCTTGAAAAAATAAAAGCCGCAAAAGAAGATTAGACTTTTTGTGAAATTGTTTGCTGTTGCCTTTTTTGGGGCAACAGCAGGTCAATTATTTGTACAAAAACTATTCAATGTGATAAAATTAAAAACAAATATTAATTTTAATTTAAATCACTATATAAATTTAAATTTTAAATTTAAAAATGTCATATAGAATAAAAAGGAGTCGGGACAATAGACGCACTAGTTATAATCCTAAGCGTTGTTTTAGCTGTATTTGTTATTTTGAGCGTATTTTTATTTGTTGATGCTCGTGTTAATAAAGTTAAAGTCAACGAACTTAAAAAAGATTTTGAAGAACAAGCTAAATTAAAAGAAAAAGAAGCTCTTATCTCTGCAAAAGAAAAGCTGCAAGATCAGCGTGATGAGTTTGAAAACGAAGCCAGAGAAAGACGTACCGAAATAACAAAACTTGAAAATAAGCTTGCGATAAAAGAAGAAAAACTCGAAACCAAAGAGCAAGAATTGGTTGATAAAGAAGTTGAAATTCAAAATAAATTTGATGATGTTTTGGATAAAGAAGCAGAGCTTGCAGAACTTATTTCAAGGCAAAAAACAGAGCTTGAGCGCGTTGCTAATATGACTCAAGAAGAAGGTAAGGCAATCTTGATGAATAAGCTTGAAGATGAGCTGAAAATGGAAGCTGCTCAGCGTATTCGCCAAAATGAAGAACATATTAAAGAAGTTTCTGATAACAAAGCACAAGAAATCTTGACAACTACAATGCAACGATGCGTTATGGATCAGGTTGTAGAGTCGACTGTTTCTGTCGTCAATTTGCCAAGTGATGAGATGAAAGGGCGCATAATCGGTCGTGAAGGCCGTAATATCAGAGCTCTTGAAACTTTCACAGGCGTTGATTTGATTATTGATGATACGCCGGAAGCTGTTGTTTTGTCTTGCTTTGACCCTGTTAAACGTGAAATTGCACGTATAGCACTGGAAAAACTCGTTGCAGATGGGCGTATTCACCCTGTTCGCATCGAAGAAATGGTTGAAAAAGCCAAAAAAGAAGTTGAAGAAAAAATGTATCAAGAAGGCGAAAACGCAGCTTTAGAGCTTGGTGTTATGAACCTTCACCCTGATGTGATAAGGACTCTTGGTCGTCTTTATTACAGAACAAGTTATGGGCAGAATGTTCTTAAACATTCACTTGAAGTCGGTCATCTGGCAGGCATGCTTGCTGATGAAATAGGCGTCAACCCCAAAACTGCTAAGCGTGCTGGGCTTTTGCATGATATAGGAAAAGCACTTGATCAAACTCAAGAAGGTACGCATATCCAGCTTGGTGTTGATTTTGCTCGTAAGTATGGTGAAAATGAAGTTATTTTAAACGCGATAGAAGCGCACCATGATGATGTTGCAACCAATAGTATAGAGGCTGTTTTGATAAAAATCGGCGATGCTATGAGCGCAGGTCGCCCGGGAGCCAGACGTGATACACTTGAGGTTTATATCAAACGCATCCAAAAACTTGAAGAAATTGCTACAAGTTTTGAGGGAATCAAACGCTCATTTGCTGTTCAAGCAGGCCGCGAGGTCCGCGTTATCGTAGAACCTACGGTCTTTGATGATATGAAAGCAGCTCAACTTGCGCGCGATATAGTCAAACGTATTGAGTCAGAGCTTGATTATCCGGGTCAGATAAGAGTAACGGTAGTTAGAGAAGTTAGAACGACAGAAATAGCAAGTTAATGTCCGAAATTAATATATTATTTTTAGGCGATATTGTCGGCAGGCCGGGCAGACGTGCGGTTATAGACCTTATCGGCAAAATTAATACCGAATTGGATACTTTGAAAAACCAAGGACTCATTGATGTTGTTCCTGATTTTGTCATTGCAAATGTTGAGAATGCATCGCATGGTTTTGGTCTTACTCGCAAAAATCATCTAGAGCTCTGTGAGCTTGGCATCGATGCTATGACTTCAGGCAATCATATTTGGGATAAAAAAGAAGTTTTTGAATATATAAAAGACAGTCAAAAACTTATTCGACCGCTCAACTATCCTGATTCTGTTCCGGGCGTGGGGTATCGAATCATCGAAAAGAACGGTATAAAACTCGCTGTTATAAATCTTTTGGGCAAAGTATTCATGCCTGATATTGATAGCCCTTGGAATGAACTTGAAAAAATAATGGAAGAAATCAAAAAAGAAACGGACCTTATTTTTGTGGATTTTCATGCGGAGGCTACAGCTGAAAAAATGGCTTTTGGATATTTTTGCGACAGTTTGGGCGTGAGTGCTTTTTGCGGAACGCATACACATGTTCAGACTGCTGATGAGAGAATTTTGGTAAACGGATGCGCGTACGTTACAGATGCAGGTTTTTGCGGAGCATCTGATGCTGTGATTGGTATGGAATTTGATAATTCGTACAAAAGATTACGCACATATTTGCCTGATAGGTTTGATGTTGCAGACACGGGTGTCGCCGAAGCAAACGGGGTTTTGGTAACAATTGATACTGAGACAGCAAAGTCTGTTGCGATAAAAAGAATTAAGCATGTAGTTGATTTTAATAAGGAAAATAAGAAGATGGAAGGATAGAAAAGTGAAGATTGATCTGCATATTCACACTGCCTATTCTGATGGGACAATGCAACCTGAAGAATTGGTAAACAGTGCTATTGAACTTGGCCTCACGACAATAGCCATTACTGATCATGACAATGTTCTTGGTTATCATGCTGCCAAAAAATATATTGATGAAAATGATAAACTCATAAAAATCATACCGGGAATTGAAGTTAATACTTTTAATAAAGATCAAGAGATTCATATTTTGGGTTATTTTATGGATTTTGAAAACTCCGATTTTAATGCAATGATTGAAAAACAGCAAAAAGCCCGCAAACATCAGGCACAAGAAATTTCAAAAAGGCTGAAAAAAATCGGCATAAATGTTTCTTATGAAGATATAAAAAAATGTGTTATCCCCAAAGCCAGTATAGGTCGTCCGCATATTGCCAAAGCAATTGTCCAAAAAGGCGGGACTTCTAATATTACAGAGGCTTACAATAAATATATCAACGATTCATCGAGCGTTTATGTCAAAAGAAAATCAGTCACACCCCAAGAAGCCGTTGAAATCATCTATGAGGCGGGCGGAATTCCTGTTATAGCTCATCCTTGTGATGTCGATAATGCTCAAGATATTATCGAGGAGCTCATGAGTTTTGGCCTCAGAGGAGTTGAAGCATATCACCGTAAGCACACACCTGCGATGATAGAGTATTTTTGCTCTATTGCTGAAAAATATGACCTTGTTGTGACAGGCGGATCGGATTTTCATAGTCCGTCGATGTATACAGGGCAACTTATTTTGGGCAAAAACTTTGTCCCGCCCAAAATCATTGATGAGCTTGAATTAGAACGTAAAAGAATCGAAATAGCAAATAGCTAAATTCCAACTTAAGTTCTATTTTCTCCTCCTAAAGTATGAGATTTGTTTAAAAAATTAAAAGCTGTGGAAGATTCCTCCGACAACCTAAGCAGAGTATATGACTTAGGCTTAGAGGAAAATGACACAGTATTACACAGGCACATCATCATATTTGCCTTCATCCTACAAGGATGATAAAAAACCTACTGATCAGCAAAACAATAATGATCAGCAGCAGCCTCAAGCACAATCTACACCTACAACAACCCACCAAATTAATATTTCTCAGATTTTGGTGGATTTCAAAAATACAATAGCTTCTATCGGCGCACCTGCTGATGTTGAGGCAAAAGTTCATCAATACATTGCGATGGTGGAAGATGAGTCCAACAAAGAAACACCTCGTAAAGAAACAATCATTACAAACTTAAAAACAGCTTCAAGACTTTTGGATGATTATATTTCTAACACTTTGAAAAAACCATCAAGCGTTGTTCAAGACTGGATTGATGCATTTTTGTTGCAACAAGTTGATTATAAAGCAGATTCTGAAAGAGCCACTATTCCTGCTTCTAAGCAAATAGAAGCACAACTTGATCCTGGTGAAAAACAAAGAATAGAATCAGCTTCATCTGTTGCAAGTTACAACAATTATAATCATTATCAAAATCAAATAAATTCAAAAAAACAATATGCTCAAGCAGCAAACACAAATACTCAAACAACAAATCATGCCTCCTCACAAGCAAGTCAAGACGCAACTAAAGAAGTTGCAAACACTCAAGTAGAAATCCAGCCTCAAGAAAAACCAAAGAAAAAACTGAAATTTGCAGCTCCTGACGGCAAAATTTATCAAGGCGACCAAGTTATCGGAGAAAAAACTCAAGACGGTCAGGCCAAAATTTATGCTGCTGAAGAAGCTGCCAAAATTTCTATGGAAACACAAGAAGATATTAAACAGCCAACAGAAGAACAAAAGCCTCTTCCTACAAGTCAAAAAGCCACCTCATACACAAGTCAAACTCAATCACAAGTTGTCGTCGATAAGCGTAATGGCGGTATTTCTGCCAATTCTATGATTCAAGGTTTTTATGAAAAAGCCAAAAAATACCTTGAGTCAGGAGATACTCAAAAAGCTCTTGAGAGCTACAAAAAAACCTTAAAATATGCAAAACAGTACAACGATAGGCAATCACAAGCTTATATTATTCAGGGCATAGGCGAGAGTTATGATGAGCTCAACAATATCGCAAGAGCCGCAAAATGCTTCAACAGAGTCACAAAAATCTCAAAGGATACCGGCTTAAAAGCCACAGGACATAATAGTCTTGGTGGTGTTTATGATGAAGCCGGCAAATATGAGCTTGCGATGGATCATTATTTTGAGTCATTGGCGTTGAATGGTGATACCGATGATACGGCGTCTCAGGCGAAAACTCTCAATAATATCGGCAAAATGCAAACAAGCAGATACATGTCTAAAGAAGCAATTGATTTTTTCAAACTTGCTCTTGAACTTGCTAAGCAAAAAGATCCTGATGTTGCTGTTATGGGCAACGTTTTAAGTAATACGGCCGATGCTTTCAAAATGATTAATAAACCACAAAGTGCCCTTAAGTATTACCAAAAATCTATCACTTGTGCGACAAAAGCCAATGATAAAGAAACAGCTTCTCAAACTTATGAAAAAGCAGGTGATCTGATGCTTGATATGGGCAAAACTTTAAAAGCGCAAAGTCTTTATAAAAAAGCCATGCAAGAAGCTCTGAACTCAAAAGATACTCAGCAAGTACGCACTTTGAGAGAAAAAATGGCTTCTTTGAGCTAAGTTTGTATTCAAAATAGCGATAAGTTGTTTTATCTGCTACAATAAATGTGGATGAAAGATTTCATATTGAGATTTTGAGTCGGATTTTAATAACGGAGTTTACGATGGCTAAAATTATTGACAAAAAAACGCATATTTATCCATATTTGGATAAACCTGTCGATATTTATACCCTTGAGAACGGGCACAAAATTGTAATTGCCAACAAATCAGGCGATCTTGTGAATGTTTCTACTTGGGTCAAAACAGGATCTATCCATGAGGATGATAAGATTTCAGGAATTTCGCATTTCTTGGAACACCTTATGTTTAAAGGGACTCCGACACATCCTGCCGGTGATTTTGACAAAATCCTCGAGGCCAAAGGTGCTATAGTAAATGCCGCAACCTGGAAAGATTACACGTTTTATTATGTAACTTTGCCAAAAGGTGAAGGCGGTGAAGATTTCAGGCTTGTTGTTGAGCTTCATGCTGATATGATGCTTAATCCGACATTACCCGAATTTGAAATCGGGCCTGTGTTTGATGTGAATGAAGATGCTCCTGAGAAAAGAGAGCGTTATGTTGTTATAGAAGAAATCAGAATGAGGGAAGATCAGCCTTGGACAAAGGTATACAATGCTCTTAACAAGGCGATGTACAAGGTTCATCCATACAAGCGTGATGTCATCGGAACAGCAGATATTATCTCGCAAGTTCCAAGAGATACAATTATGGATTATTATCGCAACTGGTATACGCCTGAGAATATGACGACCATTATAGTCGGGGATGTTGAAGGCGATGAAATTATTGATTTTGTTGCGGAAAAATTCGAATTCAAAGATGAAAGACCTTGCACAAGGCCAACTTGGGATGCCGAAAAAGAACAAACTAAAATGCAGTTTGTCGAAAATAAAGCCAATATAAATACAGGATTTTTGATTTTTGGCTATCACGGCTCTAAGGCTTCTGAACTCAAAGATACTATTTTGCTTGATATTATCGGAATTATTTTGGGTGAAGGTAAAAGTTCTCGCCTTCAAAAACATTTGATAGAAGAGCCAAAAGAACCTGTTTTTAATATGATTGGCTCTGATCAATATCATTTTAAAGATGGCAATACTTTCTTTGTTCAGGCAAATTTTCAGCCTGAGCATAAAGACAAAGCTATAGAAGATGTCAAAACAGAAATCGCACAGATGACTTCTGTGACACAAGATGAGCTTAAAAAAGCAAAGAAAAAGCTCAAAATTCGTTTTGCTGATACGGCAGAAACTGTTTCTGAAATAGGTGAGACAATAGGGTATTATTTGACGGTATGTGAGGATCTTGGGCTGTTTTCAGAGTATTTGTCTACGATGGAATCAATAACTGTTCAGGATGTAGAAGATGCAGTCAAAAAATATCTTGACATCAACAAGGCGACTATTTCTGTATTGATGCCGGAAGGAGAGCAAAAATGAGTAAATTTCAAAGATATGCACTCGAAAACGGTGCAGATGTCATAATTCAACAGCGCAAAAACACACCAAGAGTGGCTTTTGAGATTTTTATCAAAGCTAATAATGAGCTCTCAAAAATACCGGCTTTGGCAAATATCATGGCGAGGTTGTTTCTTCAAGGGACAAAAACCAAAACTCAACAAGAAATAGCGCAATTCATCGATGAAAACGGTATTGATTTCAGCATTGATGCAAAAAATGATTTTTTCAGAATTCACACATATTGTCTGAATGAAGATTTTAAAAAAGTTTTGGCTTTTATTGATGATATTATCAAAAATTCAACTTTTGATGCCGTTGAAAAAGAATGCTTCAAGCTTGAAGGGGAAATTACTGCAGAGCTTGATTCTCCAAGAGCCAAGGCAGTTGATAATTTGGCCAAAAATATTTTTGCAAACCACCCTTATGGTAATACTTATACGGTGATTTTGGAAAATCTCAAAAATATTACCAAAGAAAAAGTGGTCAACTATTACGAGAACATAATTGTTCCGCAAAATATCAATATAGTTGTTGTCGGAGATGTCGATGATAGTGATGTTTTGGCAGATTTGAACAAATATTTCGGTACGATTGCTGATAAAGATTCCAGTCTTATCGAATTTGATACCCCAAAAATTGACTCTGATAAAATTGTGGCTATAGCAAAAGAAGATGCCCAGCAGGCGCAAGTTTTGCAAGGGTGGATTACTTGCAGCACGAAAGATCCTGATTTTGCTCCTTTAAGCGTTTTGAATACTATTTTGGGTTCTGCAGGGTTGAGTTCTCGACTTTTCTTGGAACTTCGCGACAAAAAAGGCCTTGCGTATGTTGTCAGAAGCAGTTTTGACGGTATGAAATCGGCAGGTCTATTCAGTGTTTATATCGCAACGGCACCTAAAAATATTCAGGTTTGCCTGGACGGCTTCAAAGAAGAAA
>JAQUTS010000173.1 GCA_028694275.1 Candidatus Gastranaerophilales bacterium | reverse complement strand
GGCATTGACCTCGTTTCTCTCTTCAGACTTAACCTTGCCCCAAATTTCAATTTTTTTATTGAGTTCACCGCAGCTAACCATTAATATTACCCCGAAGGCTTATCAGATTCAGGAAGCAAGAAAGAGAAAATGGGACCTCAGAGATTGACTTATCCGCAACAGCTGCTCTGTTTTCATAAAGATGAGATACATAAATCAATCCGCACATGTTGTATGTCTCATCAGAGGCACTGTACTCAACGCCGGTTTGTTCTTTTATGAGTTGTTTTACAGTTGATATCAAACCCCCTATAAGCACATCCTCATCATCATTGTCGATACGCAGATAGTCTTTTACAGATGTCAATTCAAGAGACAAACTCATTTTGCAATTCCTTTTTTAAAAAATAACGGCGGGAAGCCCCGCCGCAATTTTTAGTCTTATTTGTACAGTGAAGTATTATGCCGCTTTAAAGGCCAAAATATCAGCTATCAAATTGTCTTTATTTGTATAGACGTAAGTCATTTCTAGACAATCAGCGATAACTTTCAACTGGTCCACATTACAAGCTTTTAGCAACGTGGAAGTCAGCGCTAAAGCTGCAATATCAGCAGTCAATTCTTCATCTGTTTTGTTGGTTATTGTAATACCCAACTTTGTGGCCGCCGCCTGCAAATTTGAAAGCGTAGGAGTCAAATCAGCAGGCGTTACTGCTTTTTTATGACAGCAAACGCCTTATTTTGGGCTATACAACCATCAGCAATTAGATATGCGACGTAGTCGGTTGTACGAGCTTTTGCATGATCCTCTTGAGTGATACTCATAGTTTCTATTGTGTTAAATACATAACCTCTTTTTACATCACCCAAGACAATTGTTCCATCAGGACAAGCAGCCTCTTCTTTGACAATTTTGCCAAAAATACGACCGACTCCACCTGCAGTTGCATCAGCCACAAAGTAATGTTTACCTGTAGAATCTTTCAAGCCTGCAATATCATTCCAAATGGTACTATTATTAGCATAGACAACTACGTCATAGCCACTTTTGACCTTACCAATACCGCCTCTGATTTTTGCTTCAGACAAAGGATCAGCTGTTGTATACGAAACTACTTGCTCAGACTTGATAAAGGCTGCTATTCCCCTAGCTTGAGGCTTAAAAGTTTCACCTTCACCAGGCTTGCCTTTACCTTGGATGATTCCGTATGCCAAATCATCACCAATGATTTCTGCAAGTTTTTCAACAACATAGACCATATAATCTGATACTGACATCTTTTTGAGTTTCCAAGATACCGTTTTAGACCTCGATAGCTCACACCCAGTCAAACTGATTTCAATTTCTTTTGACTCGCCTTCGGGTGATTCGTCAGACTCTTCAATCCAGCCTTCGCCGCTACCTGAAGATGATTCGTCAACAACAACAGTTATCATTCCATTGATAAACAAGTCCACCACGTCAGTCAATATGGGGTGAAGATTAGCCGCCTGCCTCAAAATTGTTTTTTGCAAAGTATTAGGAATTACAATTGCATCAGTAGCAGTTGTTTTGGTTTCCGCTCTGAATTTTTCATTAACAGATGCAAGCACTTCAGACTCTTCAGAGTTGAGTTTTTGCCCCATCAATGTTTTTGCGAAAGCTACAACATACGGATCTTCTTCAGTAGTTTTATTTTCTACTTTTTCAACAACCTTTAGAGTTTTGTCTTTATTAGACAAATCAGGCATCTTAGGTGCTTTGTCATTCAACGCAGCAAGATTTGCCTTAGCAGTTTGAGATTCCTCAAATTTTGCATCCAAGTCCTTTACTTCATCCATTTTGGCGTTAGCTTCATCTGTTTTACCTTCTTCAATTAAGCTATCAGCCTGATCCATAAGCTCTTTTCTTTTTGCTAAATACTTTTCGTTTGGCATTTAAATTTCTCCTTTCAGGCTCAAAAGCCTAATTCTATCTTTACATTTTTGTACATTTATTTGCTTTTCTTCGTTCTGAGCTGCCTGATTTTGAGCATTCCTCAAAAATTCAGGCACATTTTTAAAATTTTTCATAGCATAATCACTAGCGCAAGCTACAGCCTCAAGAGATTCCGCTGTCTCAATTTTCGAGAAATACTTAGGAGCTGTTTCGCCAGTCATCCATGTTTCATTTGACATTGCTTGTAGAATTTTATCTTTAGTAAATTCGTCATGAGCTGCATCAACATAAATATTTGCTATGCCATCATTTAAGACCTTAAGCAAATCGGCGCATTTGTTAAGTTCTGCAGCATTACCAATAGCAATAGTCCAAGCTTCATGTATCATAAGATAAGAGTTTTTTGGCATAACAATTTTATCGCAAACCAACGCTATTACGCTTGCAATGCTTGCTGCCAAACCATCAATATATGCTGTTTTAAACCCTTGATGTCGAGATAGCATATTACAAATAGCCATCCCTGCGAATACAGAGCCTCCACCACTATTAATATAAATATTAAGGTCCTTACCCTTAACACCATCCAAAAAAGTTTTGACTGCCTCAGGATATTTGTCCTCGTCCTGCCACACAGACCATGAATCCGAAACGATATCCCCATAAAAATATAAATCAGCACTACTCTCTGTTTGGTTTTTTATTTTTAAAAAACTTTCAAGATTATTTTTTTTACTCATTTTTAGATCCTTCTTTTTTGCCGTCAACGGGACTATAATCAAGCCTTCTGATTAATTCATCGCCACCCTCTTCCGGAGGCAAATTCATAACTTTACGCCACTCATTTCCCTTCATCGCTCCTCTATCAACCATTTGATATAAGCTCAATTTGGTCTGCATGCTCGCATACTGCAAATTAGCCGCTGAGAGAATAATTTTATTACCAGAAGCCCTGTCTTTGCGTGAAAAAAGCTTTCTAGTTAATTCGTTACTATACTGAATGGATAAAGGCTCTATTTCACTCTCAAAATAAGACACCCACTGGTCTTCATTGTAATTACTTTGTACAATATTTTGATTTGTACCAAAAAAGCTATACAAGCGCAGCGTAGTTTTATCCATTTGAGTAGCATTAGGCACATAATCTTTAGGCTCTATCTGCTTGGCTTCAGT
>JAQUTS010000029.1 GCA_028694275.1 Candidatus Gastranaerophilales bacterium | reverse complement strand
ACCATGCCCGCCAAGAAATTTCGTAGCAGAATGCACAACAATATCAGCACCGTATTTTATAGGCTTAAAAAGATACGGCGTAGGAACCGTATTATCCACAATCAAAGGAATGCCGTGTTTGTGCGCAACAGCAGCAATTTTTTCAAAATCAGCCACGTTTAATTTAGGATTGCCTATGCTTTCTATATAGATGAGTTTTGTTTTCTCAGTAATTGCCTTATCAAAAGCCTCAGCTTCATCAGATTCAACAAAAATTGTACTTATGCCAAAGTTTTTTAAAGTATGCGCAAAAAGATTATAAGTACCGCCATAAAGTGCCGATGAAGAAACTATTTCATCGCCTGCATTTGCAATATTCAAAACCGCATAAGTTATAGCCGCGGCTCCTGATGCCACAGCCAAAGCAGCAGCTCCTCCTTCTAATAAGGCCACACGTTTTTCAAGAACATCAGTAGTAGGATTCATCAAACGGCTATATACATTGCCAAATTCTTTTAAACCAAACAAATTAGCAGCATGATCTGTATCATCAAAAACATATGAAGTAGTCTGATAAATAGGAACTGCTCGTGAATTAGTTGTCGGATCAGGTTCTTGCCCACCATGCAACGCGATTGTGTTTTCTCTCATGACATTCTCCTTGTTGTATCAAAAAACTTTCTCAATAATTCCGCCACCTAATACCAAATCATCATCATAAAAAACAATTGACTGACCGGGTGTTATGGATTTTTGCATATTTTCAAACTCAACTTGCACACTGTCTCCCAACGGAATAATCAAAACTTCAACAGGTGCTTGAGCTGAACGTATTTTGGCTGTAACTTGCGTAGGCTCTTGAAGTTTTTCAACAGAAACCCAATTCAAATCATCCGCAATAAGAGATTTTTTCAAAGTCGCATCTTCTTCCCCGACAACAACTTCGTTTTTTTCTTTATTAAGACTCAAAACATACAAAGGATTAGGAGCAGCAATACCAATGCCTTTTCTTTGACCCACAGTATAATTCCAAATACCTTTATGAACCCCAAGTACATTACCATTAAGATCTACAATATTTCCTTCTTTTTCACTAACTTCCAATAGTTCATTGTAATCACCACTGTAAAAATCCTGACTGTCAGGCTTATCATGGACATTCAGGCCGTTATCCTTGGCAATTTGCCTGATTTCTTCTTTAGTATAAGCACCCAGAGGAAGAAGGATATTTTCAAGCTGATGCTGCTTTAGTCGGTAGATAAAATAAGATTGATCTTTCTTAGGATTGATACCTTTTCTAAGAGCGTACCTGTTTTTTAATTCATCATATTCAACTTTGGCATAATGCCCTGTTGCAAATTTGTCAAACTCAAGCCCGGCTTGTTTTGCGACAAAAGGCAATACATCAAACTTAATCAAACTATTACACCATATACAAGGATTTGGTGTTCTGCCTGAGAGGTATTCTTCTTTGAAATTTTCAAGAACAATTTTTTCATATTGATCAACACAATCAAAAACATAGTATGGGATACCCAAAAACTCTGCGATATTTTTTGCTTGTTCAATATCTTCTTTTTCATTCGGGCCATAACAAGCGTCTTTGCAAGAGCCTCCTTGAGGAACGATAGAATCACCCTTTCCCCATATAGACATAGTTGCACCGATTATTTCATGGCCTTGCTGCTTAAGCAAAAGAGCCGCTACAGCGGAATCAACACCACCACTTAATCCTACAAGAATCCTCATCTAGCCCCCTCCAAAAAATCCGACAAGCTCAATAACATCGCCATCTTGCACTTGTGTTGCTGAATAATCTTCTTTATCAACTATTTTGAGATTTTTTTCGACAACAAACATACTTCCTGTCACTTCAAGCTCATTTAGCATATCAGCGACTGTTGAATTTGCCGAAATTTCTTTTTCTTTTCCGTTAATTGTAATTTTGGTACTCATTTTTCACCTCTATTTATAATTTAAAAACCCGTTGTTCAGATTATATCTCAGAAATCAACAGGCTTTTACTCAAAATATATAATACAATATCTGCCTATGATTTCAGAGTTCTCTATAATACATAGGGCACATCAATATTTGATTGGTCAATTTGGAATTATTCATTACCCGCCTTTTTGCTATCCTGAAAAATTTCGGCTTGCCGTAAAATTATAACATCATTAACTTACAAAATTTGTTTTTAGTCAATAGTGTTAAAATAAATCAGCACAAAACCTTATCTAAAAACTTGGACTCCAAAAAGCTCATAACTTTGTCCTCAAATTTGACCCCGTAAAGGTTGTTTATTTCCCTGATAAAATAACACGGGCTTGTAATGTTTATCTCGATTATTTTTTCATCCAACAAATCCAACCCAACCATATAAAGACCCATTACATTGAGTTTTTGGGCAACTTTTAAGGCCAAAAATCTCTCATTTTCAGAAAGCTTGGCGGATTTTAGGTATTCATCGCTATGAACAGAGAATTTGAAATCATTGCCCAAAGGAATTTTACTTACACATTCATCCATAACCTGATCTCCCAAAACAAGCACCCTTTTATCTCCTTTGGTGGCACCTTTGAGGTATTTTTGCACCATAACGAGATTTTGTCCGCCGTTAGTCGCAGTTGAGATAATGGTATTGAGATTGATATCATCTTTATCCAAGAAAAACACACCGCTGCCAAAACACCTATTCAAGGGTTTAATCACAGCCTGAGGGTGTTTGGCCAAAAATTCGCTTATAGCGTCTTTATCTGCTGTTACAATATTTGGAGGCGTAAACTCCGGGAAATACGTTATATGAAGCTTTTCGTTGAAATTTCTTATCGCCTTTGGATTGTTTATCAAAACTGTTTTGGACTCGTCAACAAAATCAAAAACATAAGTAGCTTCAATATAATCCATGTCCACAGGAGGATCAGGCCTAAAAATAACCATATCAAAATCGTTTATCAAAACCTGATTTTGCTCTTTGTCATATTTGATATCATTATCCTCACAAAAAGTCTCAAAAGCCATCGCATAAGCATTAGAGTCCTTAATCATAAGATGATCAATAGTACAAATACTAACCTTATCGCCCTTATCCAAAAATTCTTTTATTATCCAAAAATTGGTCACAAGATCATTAAACTCAAAATATTTAAGTTCGATTCTATCAATGACAAATAATATTTTACGCATAAATACCTGATTTCACTTAAAAATTAACACATCTCAATTTTAGCACTAACTAAAATTTGAGAAGATAAATCCCAAAAATAAAACTCAAAACCAAAAACAAAAGCTGTATTGAAGAGTATAAATCGAGTTTTTTATAGGTAGCTTTTTCTCCAATCCAAAAAGGAAAAAAGATAAACAACAAAAGCAAAATTGCCAAATAGCGATGCACCAATGTATATGAAGTCACAACTGCCAAAATACTAAAAAAATAAACAACAAAAAGCACACCCAAATAAAGAGCATAACCTGCAATAAGATTAGGGTACCCTTTTATCTTGAAAACAACCCATTTGCCAAGAGCAAAAGAGATTATAAATATTAAGTTTACAGCCAAAAATAAATATAATGATAAAATCAACCTGACACCTCTTGCAGTTGTTCTTCTTTAGATAAACTATTCAAAAATTCGACCGATTTATTAAAAACAAGCTCTTTTTCGTTGTCATAAATGACAAGATGATAACTATTATCCAAAAGGATCATTTCTTTTTGAACAGATGAAATATTATCATATACAAATTTGGCACTTTTGTCACTGGTTAAATCATCCTCAACGGAATGAATCAACAAAACAGGCAAATCAACTTTATCAATGTTTTTTCTTGTAACTTCAGAGAGTTTCAAAAGCTCATAGATACAACTCATAGGATAATTATCCATAGCAACCGTGTTTTTTTTCATCAAAGAAGACATTTTTCTGCGAATAATTTCGTTTTTAATTCCATAAGGTTCACGCTCGGGAAAAGTATAGTAATAGCGCAAAATAGTATGTAAAGCGATTCCTATCATAGAATTGTAATACCAAGGAATTGTCCATCCATCCAAATACAAAGTGGTAGACAAACCGATAAGCCCTGTAATATCTTTATGGTTCTGTGCCAAATTTAAAGCAATAACAGCACCCAAACACAAACCGCCAAGGAAAAAATCATCGTATTTCGAACGAAGTGCCGTATATTTTTCTTCCGAAAAACTAATCCAATCCTGCCAAGAAACACTATAAATATCTTGCGGATGATCACCATGCCCGGGCAAACAGTACCCATAAACGTCATACCCGTTTTGAAAAAGATGTTTGGCATATTTTTTCATCTCAAAAGGGCTGCCTGTCATACCATGAAACAACAAAACAGCACGTCCTGGGTTATTTGGATGTTTAAGTTCAAAATCAAGTACAGAGGACAAAGCTAAAACCTCGCAAAAAGCTGGTCTAACAAATCAATGGCCATTTCAATTTCTTCATTGGTAATTGTAACAGCAGGGACAAGGGTTATGACGTTTTTGTAATATCCACCGTTATTCAACACAATACCGCATTTTTGGCCATTATAATTCAAATCGCCTTTTAGGCCTTCATCTATAACAGAATCACAAAGCTGCTTATTAGGAGTATAGCCGTCATCTTCTGTACATTCTATCCTTAAAGCCAACCCAAGGCCGTCAACATTTCCGATTTTAGGATATTTTGCCTTCAAATATTGTAAACCCTCAAGGAATTTTGCTCCTTTTTCAGGGATAGAAGTTTCAAAATCACCCTCTTCTAAAATACTCATAACCTCATACCCGGCGCGAGTGCCTATGGGGTTTGACGAGTAGGTGGAGTGGGTTCTTCCGGCAGGCCAAATATCAGGATTAATCATTTCTTCTTTAGCCCATAGCCCCGCCAAAGGGTTCAATCCATTAGTCAAAGATTTTCCAAAAGTAATAACATCTGGCTCAACGCCAAAATGTTCAATAGACCATAATTTACCCGTACGATAAAACCCCATTTGGACTTCATCCGCAACGAATAAAATACCGTATTTATCAAGAACCTTTTTAAGCTCTTTGAAATACCCTTTTGGCGGAACAATGTAACCACCCGTGCCTTGCAAAGGCTCTGCAACAAAAGCCACGTACTCGCACTTGCCTGTTGAAGGGTCATAGAATGATTTATATTCGCTGTCAAAGTTTTTTTCGAATTGTTTTACACAATAAAAATCACAGTTTTCACAATTCTTTCCATAATGACATCTATAACAATATGGGAAAGGTACAAAATGAGCCCTATCTCCAAAATGTCCAAAATGCTCACGATAACGAAAGCTCGATGTAATAGCTGAAGTACCGATAGTACGCCCATGATAGCCCCCCATAAAAGCGAACATGAGATTTTTGCCCGTAAAATTACGCACAAGCTTAAGAGCGTCTTCATTTGCCTGAGCCCCGCCGACATTGAAATGTACACGGCCTTTCAATCCGAATCTTTTTTCATTAGCCTTAGCGATTTTTTCTGAAAGCAAAACCTTATAATCATACAAAAATCTCGATGCAATCTGAGGCATAGTGTTTATTTGGTCAACAACAGCATCTGCGACTCTTTTGTTTTTGTAGCCCAAATTGCAAGAAGCATACCACATTTGCAAATCCAGATACGGAACATCTTGTGAATCAATCATAAACGACCCTTCACAATCCCTAAAAACCTTCGGATCCTCAGCATAATGAACCGTATCACCGTATGAACAATACTTGCTGTCCAATTCTTTTATTTCTGAATCAGTTATTAATGTAGCTAAATTTTGCATTTAAATCTCCTTTTTGAGAAAAGTAATCTAGAATATCTTCAAATGTATTGAAAGATACGTAGTCCATTCCCTCTTTTTCACAATATTTTTGCAAACTATTTTTAGCAAAAAGCAATTTCGCCTTAGCGGCTATACATACATCTGACAAACCATCACCTATATAACAAAAATCCTCCGTGGTCGTTCTTGCACACTTGCACATACCCGATGCGCTCGGACAAAAACTGTCGGAAAAATTAAAATCAATGTGCAATTTTTTATCTTGAAGAGTCAAAGTATTGGCAAAAAACGGAACATCAAGCTCATATTTTTTCAAGATTCTTTCAATGAAAAAATCAAAGCCGTCACTTACGATAACAAGCTCCCATCCATTTTTTTTTATAGTTTCACAAAAATCGACAAATGTCTCATCTATTTGGATAGAGTCAACATACTTATCCAATTCTGAAGAAGAAAACTCGGGCAATAGCTCAACTTGCCTGAACAAGCACTCTTTTGAACCGATATCACCGCGAACCCATTGTTCTTCGATATCAAGCCATCTTGTATCAGCGAACTCAGCCAAAAATTTATTTACAGAATCTTCTTTAGTAACCGTTCCATCAAAGTCGCAGTAGATGATATTTGAATTTTTCATAAAAGTCATTCCTGTTCCCCTAGGTGATATATTATAATAAATTTCACTCATTTATAAAGGAAAACTTACCTAAGCTGCAATATTAATTAATAATTTATATATCTAAATAATTACCGCAATAGTCCTCATAGCTTCTATATAAATAAATTTGAAGTCGCTTTAGAACTCTCTGATATGTATTTGGCAACACCTGCAATTTCAACACCGTCAATAAGTTCTTCGGGTTTGATGCCCATCACATCCATTGACATGTTACAAGCAATAAACTTTGCACCATTTTTTTGAGCAGAAACCACAAGCTCTTGCAAAGATGCGACCTGTTTATTTTTCATAACCCATTTCATCATCAAAGAGCCAAACCCTCCCATATTCATCTTGGACAGTGTCAAAGCATCAACGCCTTTTGGCATCATAAGCCCAAACATTTTATCAATCAAAGATTTTTTGACTTTGGTGTTTTCTTGTTTGCGCAAAATATTCAACCCCCAAAATATAAAGAACATGACAACATCCTTACCCGCTGCCAAAGCACCGTTTGCAATTACAAAAGATGCCATTGCCTTATCCAAATCAGAAGAAAACACAACAATTGTCTGTGCATCTTTTGCATCTGCCTTTTGAGAAGAGCTGGTTGTTCCTTTTTGGATTTTGGCAGTGATTATTTTATTTTCAACACCAATCCCCAAAAGGGTATTACCTGTTGATTCACTCCACGCAGCAACATCAGATTTGAATCCTGAATCTGTTGTCAAAATTTCAACAACATCCCCATCATTTGCTGATTTGATAACCTCTGAAAGTTTCATAATAGGCCCCGGGCACTGCATACCGCAAGCATCCACCCTTAATGAAACATCAGAAGAAACTTTAGCAATGGGAGATGATATTTGCCCTAAAGAATTTTGCTTACTTTTTATTATTTCTTTGTAATAATTGTACCCGCCTGTAAAGCTATAGACATTATCATAGCCATTTTGCACCAAAATTCTTTGAGCAACATAGCTGTTAAAACCTCTATTACAAAAAAGCACAACTTTTTTGTCTTTTGGCACTTCTGCGATTCTGTCTCTTATTTGATGAGACGGAATATTGACAGCACCTTCCATTGTCTTGATATTATAAGCCTCAGGCACCCTTACATCAATCAAATAAGCATCTTTTAAATCCTCATAAAATGCAGGTTTGAGATACCCTTTCAAAACATTATCAGCAGCCATACCGACTATATTAACGGGATCTTTCGCCGATGAATAAGGCGGCGCGTAAGAAAGTTCTGAATCTACCAAATCCTGCACTTTCCCACCCAATCTCATAACAGAAGCGATGACATCAATCCTTTTTTCAACACCTTCTGCTCCTATAGCTTGAGCTCCAAAAATCTCACCGTTTTCGCCAAAAATAAGTTTAACTAAAACAGGAAAAGACCCTGGATAATAACCCGCATGAGAGCTCACGCCCACGTGAACTTTTTTGTATGGAATATTCATTTTTTGTAGACGTTTTTCATTATTTCCAACAGAAGCCGCTGTCAAATCAAAAACTTTTACCACTGCAGTCCCTTGTGATTTTTTGTAAGTCGAATTTCCACCGCAAATATTATCGGCAATAATTCTTCCTTGCCTGTTTGCAGGGCCTGCAAGAGGAATCACAGAAGCAGAATCTGTCACAAAATCCAACACCTCAACACTATCACCTGCTGCATAAATATCAGGATCTGATGTTTGCATCATATCATTAACCTTAATCGCACCTGTCGCACCAATTTCCAGGCCTGCATCTTTAACCAAACCTGTTTCTGCTCTCACACCAATGGCCATAACAGCAATATCATAAGGAAGTCTCTTCTCATTATGCAAAACAACTTCCCCATTTTCAAAAGCCTTCACGCCACATCCAAGATGCAAAGCCACTCCATTTTCTCTCATTTCATTTTCAAGAAAAATAGACATATCTTTATCCAATGGCCCGAGAATCTGATCAGAAAGCTCCACCAAAGACGTATTCAGCCCCATATGCGCAAAGTTCTCAGCCATTTCAACGCCTATAAAACCACCGCCTATAACAACAGTATTTTTAGCAGCTGCAGCTTTAATATGATCTTTGATATTATCAGCATCTTTTAGAGTCCTGACTGTGAAAATTTTGGCATCATCAACACCCGGCAATGGTGGAATTACAGGATTTGCACCCAAAGCCAAAACGAGTTTGTCGTATTCCTTTTCATAATCATTATTGATTGTAACCGTTTTTTTCTCACGATTTATTGATGTTACTTCTGAATGAAAATCCACATCAATATTTAGGAGATTTTTGAACAATTCAGGCTTCGCAACAGTCATTTTGTCTCTGTCTGAAATAACATCGGAGCAATAATACGGCAGTCCGCAATTTGCTATCGAAATCTCATTTGTACGCTCCAAAATTGTAATCTGTATATTTTCATCAAGGCGTCTTAACCTTGCAGCACAACTCGCTCCAGCAGCTCCACCACCAACTATTATTACTCGCATATTTCAACCTCCAATGATTTCAAAATTCTTTCAATCAACTCATTTTTTATTCTGTAACACACCTGAGTTCCTTTTTTTTCGCTGGTTATAACCCCCGCATTTTTCATAATAGTCAAATGCTGCGACACCATAGGTTGTGAAACGCCGAGTTTTTGAACCATAACAGACACATTGCATTCATGCTTTTTCATCAATCCCAATGCAATTTTTAACCTTATGGGATGTGATAGTGCCTTAAAAATATCAGAATAAAAATCGAGTTCCATTTTTTCGCTCCCTATATAATAATATAAGAATATTATTATATAGCTATATTGTCAACCACAAAATGGTTTTTTTAAGAATTATTACAAATCGGGTTGACAAATTTTTATTTAGGTATTAAAGTACCAATATACCAATTAGGAAATAAAAAAATGCAATCAATTGTAAAACTCTCAGAAGCAACAGCAATAGCACTACACGCTGTTATATACATCAGCCGTCAAGGCGAAAAAACATCAAGCGTGAAAGAAATTGCAAAAAAATTCCAAATATCAGATAACCATCTGTCAAAAGTTCTTCAAAGACTTGTAAAAGCAGGTTATTTAACCTCTTCCAAAGGCCCCAAAGGAGGCTTTTTGATAGCTGAAAAACACAAAGATGCCTCTTTTCTTGAGATTTACAAAGTAATTGAAGGAGATATGCCTTTTACCAGCTGCCTTTTTGATAAACAGCCCTGCAAAGCAAGCTCCTGCATCATGGGTGAACTCATAAACAAAATCAACAAAGAATTTATTGATTATTTTACAAAAACGAAAATATCAGATTTTTAAAGCAAGATATCGTCAAATTTCAAAAGGTAGTAAAAAATGAAAAGAAAAATAATAAAAATTAACGAAGAAAAATGTAACGGATGCGGAGCTTGCATCCCCGATTGCCCAGAAGGCGCATTACAAGTCATAGACGGAAAAGCAAGACTTATAAGCGATCTGTTTTGTGATGGTCTTGGAGCCTGCATCAAAGCCTGCCCGACAGATGCAATGCAAATAGAAGAGCGTGAGGCAGAACCTTATGATGAGTATAAAGTTATGCCAAACATAGTAAAAGCAGGTACAAATACAATCAAAGCGCACCTTAAACACCTTCAAGACCATGGAGAAGACAAACTTTTCTCACAAGCAATAGATTACTTAGAAAAAAACAACATCAAAATCCCGACTCTTGAAGTAAAACCTCTTCCTTGCGGATGCCCTGGTACAATGCAAAAAGACTTGCGCAAAGAAAAAACACCTGCCCAAACTACAAACAATCCAACCAATCTGCAATCAGAGCTCAACAACTGGCCGATCCAGCTAAAATTACTCAACCCTCACGCACCATATTTACAAGGGGCTGATTTGGTTATAGCGGCTGATTGTACAGCTTTTGCATACGCAAACTTTCATCAGAAGTTCTTAAAAAACAAAGTTCTGATAATGCTTTGCCCAAAACTCGATACAGACTTAGATTCTTATGTTGAAAAACTCAGCATTATCTTTGAAACTCAAGAAATAAACTCCATAACACTTGTCCACATGGAGGTTCCATGTTGCGGAGGTGTGGAGACAATAATAAAAGAAGCAATGAAAAGATCAAACACTAATATCATCGTAAAAGACTACACGGTTTCTATAACCGGCGACTTAATCTAAAAGGAGAAAATATATGTCAATGTTTTGTTTTCAATGCGAGCAGACAGCTCGCGGCCAAGGTTGCACTCAGATGGGTGTCTGCGGTAAAAAAGCCGATACTGCAAATTTACAAGATGAGCTCACAAGCAAACTGATTGAGCTTGCCAATGTAAATGAACCAAGTGAATATAACACCAAGCTCATAATAGATGGCTTATTCACAACGATAACCAATGTTAATTTTGATGATGAATCAATCAAAAAACTTACTGATGAAATATCAGGGCTCATCAAACAGCCATCACCATTTGATATCAATAGCGTTTGGGGCTGTGATGAAGATATCAGAAGTCTTAAATCACTTATCCTTTTCGGACTCAAAGGCATTGCAGCTTACGCCCACCATGCCTGGGTTTTGGGCTACAAAGATGCAGAAGTTAACAACTTCTTCTATGAGGCTTTGCAGACCATATCAAAAGACCTGTCAATAGCAGAGCTACTGCCTGCAGTACTAAAAACAGGTGAAATCAACCTAAAATGCATGGAGCTTTTAGATAAAGCCAATACAGAAAGTTATGGTAATCCGACCCCGACTCAAGTCACAACAAATATTGAAAAAGGGCCTTTTATCATCGTAACAGGCCATGACCTAAAAGACTTGGGCACCTTGTTAGAGCAAACCAAAGACAAAGGAATCAATATCTACACCCACGGAGAAATGCTTCCTTGTCACGCTTATCCTGAGCTCAAAAAATACCCTCACTTAAAAGGTAACTTTGGTACAGCCTGGCAAAATCAACAAAAAGAATTTGACAACGTGCCTGCGGCAATTCTTTTCACAACAAACTGCATTATGCCTGTCAAAGACAGCTACAAAGACAGAGTATTCACAACATCTGTAGTAGAATACCCCGAACTTGTCCACATTGATGAAAACAAAGACTTCACCCCCGTCATAGAAAAAGCACTTGAGCTTGGCGGATACAATGAAGAGCAAAAAATGACCGGAATCAACGGCGGAGATGTCCTGACAACAGGTTTTGGGCACAATGCAGTGCTTTCTGTCGCAGATAAAGTCGTAGGAGCCGTCAAAGAAGGCAAAATCAAACATATCTTCTTAGTCGGAGGATGTGACGGTGCAAAACCCGGCAGGAACTACTACACAGACTTTGTGAAACAAACACCGAACGACACGCTCATATTGACACTTGCATGCGGAAAATTCAGATTCAATGATTTGGATTTGGGCACAATTGACGGTATCCCAAGAATCCTTGATATGGGACAATGCAACGATGCATACAGTGCAATAAAAGTCGCTGTAGCACTTGCAGAAGTTTTCAAATGTTCTGTAAATGATCTTCCTTTGTCAATGGTACTTTCATGGTATGAGCAAAAGGCTGTC
Organism: Candidatus Gastranaerophilales bacterium; assembly: GCA_028694275.1. GTDB lineage: Bacteria > Cyanobacteriota > Vampirovibrionia > Gastranaerophilales > CAJFVJ01 > JAEWLZ01. The sequence continues at coordinate 2,301 of JAQUTS010000029.1, read as the reverse complement.
TGCATACTTCTTACATTGTTGTATTTAGGCATCGAAAACATTCGTCTCGGCCCTACATTACCTGCCTTTGTATCACCAAATGTGTTAAACGTGCTGGTTGATAAATACAAAATCAAACCAATAACAACACCTGAAGAAGATCTCAAAGCAATTCTAGGCTAAATGCTATATGCTAGCAGCAACTCGGGGGGAGAAATCCCTCCGTTTTTGTTGCCCAAAAAACAGTAATAATCTACAATATAGTTATGAAGAAAAAACTATCTTTCCTTATAAAACTTGATTTTTGGTTTGCGATAATCGCCGTTTTGATGATTATCGTTACGACTTGGGCTATATACAAAGTTATCAACTAATTTTTGGCTTTGTTATGAAACCCTTTTGTTTTAGAAACGTGTCTTCCTATGCTGTTGATTTTACCTGTAATACAGCCAACACATTTGGCAGGTGTATCATTCACACATATTTTACCCGGATATAGAGCATAAAACTTCCTGTAATCACCTTCTGTGACATTTGGCATAACAACGTTGGCACCGCTTTGAAGAGCAATAATGCGCCCATTTGGGTGCAAAGTCTCCATTGCAGTTGTCGCAGGAATATTAATATCAGGCAAAATCAATCTGGTGACAGCCATTACCCTTAGAGCAAGATCAAAGTTGTTCCTTTTTTCATCTGCCAAAGGTGTATTTGGACTTGCAATAAAAGGCCCTATACCTATCATATCGGCATTAATTTCTTTAAAAAACAAAATATCCCCGGCTAAAGACTCAATAGTCTGCTCAGGAAGCCCGACCAAGCACCCTGTACCTACCTCATAATCAAGGGTTTTTAGGTCTCTTAGACATCTCACCCTATTATCAAAATCCATATTGGGGTGAAGTCTTTGATAAAGGTCTTTATCCGTGGTTTCTATCCGTATCAAAAACCTATCTGCGCCTGCTTTTTTGTATGCGGCGTAATCTTCCATTGTTTTTTCGCCTATGCTCAAAGTGATTGCAAGATCGAGTTTTTTAATTTCCGATAAAATATATTCAAGCTTTTCAACAGTATAATAAGGGTCTTCTCCGGATTGAAGCACAACCGTTTTGTAGCCGTATCCTTGAGCTTTTTTGGCCAAATCTATAATAGCATCAGGCTCGAGCCTATAACGCGTACAATCCTTATTGTCGCGTCTTATACCACAATAAAGGCAATTTTGCTTACAGTAATCAGAAAATTCAATAAGGCCGCGAAGATGAATCTCATCTCCAAGGGCTTCTTTTCTGACTTTATCAGCCATTTTGAACAAAGAATCGTCTTTGCTTGATAAAAGTTCAATGATTTTGTCTTTTGTTAATTCCATTATGTATTGCACCTTGCAAAAATAGCCCAATAACAACAATATTCTAACTTAAAAAGTTAGAATATTGAAGTCATCATATAACGAAAACTATTTGTAAAAACTACCTTCTACCAAATTTATTATTTGAATTAGATCTTTTTTTATATTTATTAGCGTTAAGTTTATTACGTTCTGCTTTCTCTTTTTTTTGATTGTTTTTGGCCATCAGAACCTACATGTTTCTATAGCAGTCTGAGCAGTATACAGGACGATCACCTTTTGGTTCAAAAGGAACAGTTGTTTCGCATCCGCAAGCACTGCAAGTTACTCTGTACTGAGGTTTGTCATAGCTTCTTCCGCCTGAACGGCCGCCGCCACCACCATAAGAACCACCTCTAGAAGCTGCTTTTTTAGCGGCTCTGCATGAAGGGCATCTTCTTGGTTGTGAAAAACCTTTTTGTGCAAAAAACTCTTGATCTTCTGCAGAAAACGTAAAGGACGCACCACAATCAGCACATTCTAATGTTTGGTCCTCAAATTGATAAGTCATAATTTTTCTCTTTTCTATATATTTTCCGAACTATTTAACTATCTTACACATTTGCAAAAAAGTCCAATATTTTATTTTTTTAAACAATTAAAATCACAAAATATCTTAACATTTTATAACCTAAAACCCAATAAAAAATCATCCTCATAAACGATAAAACCAACCTTAAACGCAATCATATCTGTATTTATTACCAAAGTGAGACAAAATTCCTTGTAAAAAATTGTATATTAAGTATCAAAAAAACATCTTCAGCTTTTTTAAGCACTACAGAAATGAGGAAAATGAAAAATGACGATTAATTTCAAAGGATTTCATGACGCAGGAGCAATAAAATACGGCAGACACGCCAATTCAGGTGCGCTCACAAACCAAAAATTTTGGCTGAGAATAACAGGACAAGACCTGGAAGAAACCAAGCCACTATTAG
>JAQUTS010000172.1 GCA_028694275.1 Candidatus Gastranaerophilales bacterium | reverse complement strand
CCTATAGCCCAAAGAGCTTCATCAGAGAGTTGATATGGTTTTGACGTGTCTAAGAAAGCGTTTTTGCCGTCTTTGAACAATGACATGTTGCAGTGCATACCTGAGCCGTTGATTCCAAAAATAGGTTTAGGCATAAATGTTGCATGCAAGTTATGTTTTGCGGCTATAGCTTTTACCGCGTATTTGAATGTCACTACATTATCCGCAGTTGTTAAAATATCAGCATATTTGAAGTCGATCTCATGTTGTCCTTCTGCAACTTCGTGATGGCTGGCTTCTATATCAAAGCCCATTTGTTGGAGAACTTTTACTATTTCTCCTCTGATATTTTCTCCCAAATCCTCAGGTCCGACATCATAATAACCTGCTTCATCGTGGGTTATTGTTGTAGGTCTGCCGTTTTCATCTTTTTTGAATAAGAAAAACTCCGCCTCAGGCCCTAAGTTCATTGTGTAGCCCATGCTTGCAGCTTCTTTGATGAGTCTTTTCAGGTTTGCACGAGGGCAACCTTCAAACGGTGTGCCGTCAGGATTGTGGATATCACAAATCAAACGTGCTACATTTCCGCTTTCAGAGGATCTCCAAGGTAATAGCGTGAATGTGCTTCTATCGGGGTAGAAGTACATATCGGATGTTTCGATATTTCTGAATCCTTTGATGGAGGAACCATCGAGCATAAGTTCGTTATTTAAAATTTTATCAATCTGTGTCGCCGGCACGGCCATGTTTTTGGCTTGTCCGTTTATATCTACAAATTGCAATCTGACAAATTTTACGTCATGTTCTTTGATGAGTTTTTTGATTTCATCTGTGCTAAGTTCTTTACCGTGTTCCGGTATGTAAGATGTGCTCATGTGTCCTCTCCTTTGATAAAGTGTAATCAGTACAATAAAACTATAATTTTTTATTAATGAGATATATTTAGCACATTTTTTTAACTTTTACAACAAATATCTATTCAAATTTGCATTAAAAATACACAAAAAGTTGTAATTTTTTCTATTTCGGACTTTATTTTTTGCGAAAATGCCTTGGGATGCTATTTTTGATGTTATATGAAAATTTGATGTAAAATAGATAATTATGAAGAAGATTTTATCAAATTACCTTTTATCGAATAAAAAATTTACATCTGTAATTAAAAATATTCAAAGGCACAAAATATCTCTTATAAACGGTTTGAGTTTGAGCGCGAAAGAAATTTTGCTCAGTATACTTTTTGATGAGCCCAAAAAACCTTTTGTGGTCTGTTTTTCGAGCATGGCAAGGCTTCTTCGTTTTTGGGAAGTTGTAAAAGAGCTTTCTGATAAAAAGATTGAATTTCTTCAAATTGAAGAGCAATCGCCTTATGAACTTTTATATTCTGATGTGTCTGTGTTCCATCAAAATCTGAATATTTTAAGAAAATTCAGGCATGGTGAGGTGGATATTTTGCTTTGTACGTACAGAAATTTACTTTCTTTGATGCCTAAAGAGGAGTTTTGGTCATCAAATACTATTTCGGTTGAGAAAAAACAAAGTATGGAGCCTTTCTCTTTGGTTAAACAGCTGGCAGACTTAGGCTATAACAGGGTTACTATGGTTTCAGACCCGGGAGAATTTAGTTTGAGAGGGGATATTTTGGATGTTTACCCTGTTAATGATGAGCCTTTAAGGATGGAGTTTTGGGGGGATGAAATAGAAAACCTCAGGTATTTCAGCGCGGAAACACAAAGAACTTCAAGATATATTCAAAGTGCCTGTATTCTTCCTTGTAGGAAGGTTTTGGTTGATGAAAAGAATACTGGTGTTTTGCTTAGTCAGGTCGAAAATATTTATATCAAACAGCTAAAAACTTTGACTGCTCAAGCTCAAGATACTTTGAGCGAAAACTATCGTAAATTGCTCGAAAATTTGCAAAATAAGTCATATTTTGAAGGGTGTGAGTATTTTCTTCCTTATTTGGAGAAAGATTTGGCTTCTGTTTTCGATTTTTTCCCATCTGAGACTACTGTGGTGTTTGATGAGTCAAGTGAAATTTTCTCCAAAATTGATCTTCAGGACAAAAAATATCTTGAAAACTACAACAGCAATCTTCAAAACGGTTTGGTTCTGCCATTGAACAGGCTCCTTCATAAAAATAAAATTGCGCTCAACGCAGAGCTTAAGAAGTTTTATAAGCTGAACCTTGATAGTTTTATGGGTGATGGTCTTGATGTGGCGGAGCTTTTGCAGTGTGATATTTTGCCCAAGTTTTCGGCTCAAATTGATGAAATTTGTGCATTTGTGAATAAACTCAGAAAAAATGGGTATCTTGTAATTGTATCCAGCCAATATCCAAAAAGGGTTAGTGAAATCCTTTCTTGTGATGATATTCCTGTGGTTTTTGTGGAGGATTTCAAGGCATATAGTGATGTTTTGCTCTGCGATTATATTTTTGCGGAAGGGTTTGTTTCTGATGATCTAAAATTTGCTATTTTGACCGATAATGAGCTTTTTAACCACAAGGCCAAAAAGACTCTTATTACCAAATACCGCTCAAATAAAGAAAAACCCGACTATATAGAAAACATCAACGATATAAAAGAAGGTGATTATGTTGTGCATCTTCACCACGGTATCGGTATCTATACGGGTATTACCAAGCAAGAACTCGATGGCGAGATTAAAGATTATTTGACTATTGAGTACGCAAAAGGAGACAAGCTCCATATTCCTGCTGAGCAAATTAATTTTCTTTCAAGGTATAGAGGGGCTAATCAAGCTTCACCTATTCTTTCTCGGATGGGCGGTGCTGATTGGGAAAAAGTCAAAGCCAAAGTCAAAAAAGCCACAGAAGAAGTCGCAAGAGAATTATTGCAGCTTTACGCCAAGCGAAAAGCTGCAAAAGGGATTGTGTATGATGAAGATACTCCATGGCAAATTGAGATGGAAGATGCTTTTCCTTATACAGAAACGCCTGATCAAATGTTCGCCATAAATGAGACAAAAGAAGACATGGAATCAGAAAAAATCATGGACAGGCTTATCTGTGGTGATGTGGGTTTTGGTAAGACAGAAGTCGCCATAAGGGCAATTTTTAAGGCAATTACATCAGGGAAGCAAGTTGC
>JAQUTS010000171.1 GCA_028694275.1 Candidatus Gastranaerophilales bacterium | reverse complement strand
CACAACATTAACGTCGGCTTTAACGGTATTTCAATAAAAGGGGTGATTAAGAATAAGGAAATTGCCTCCCTGTTTGAAACTCCAATGAAAGCCCTAACTCACGGATTTAAACAAAAACTCGCCTTTTACGGAAAAACGATTACAAAAGCAGACAGCTAACTCAATAAAATTAATCATCATAGGACAAGCATTAACATTCGGCACTCATTGTGCCGTTTTTGCCATTCTAACTTTTATAATGGTTTGCTATTGACAAAATTAATTGTACCTGCTACACTTGTAACAGGTTGGTAATAAACAGCAGGAGAGCAATTATGAAAGCACAAAAAATACAAAGCCCCAGCTTTAGAGCGAGCACCAAAATCATTGGAGAAGTAGCAAAAGGAAGTCATTTAGAAAAAGCTATCAAAGAACTTGGCAAAAAGGGCGGAGACGAAATATCATATGTAATCAAGATGCTCAAACCCGAACAAATCGAAGGATACAGCATCAGTGCACATCATCCCAAAAATGGACTTTTTAACAGCCTAAGAGTTTTTGATGACCCTTATAAACATAGCAGTATAAAAGACATTGAAGAATTTGGTGACGAAACACAAAAAATCGTGGCGGGCTTTAGTGCTTTGATATAGATGGTGTTTGCCAATTGTTAAGCAAAAATTTTACAAATCTTTAAAAGTATGATAAGATTTTTTCAGATGTAGTAGGAAAATTTTTTTGGAAATATATGCAATAAATATCAGTTAAATATTATAACTTTAATCTCGATTTCACAAGAAATATCGGGCATTGTGTGTATTCATAAAAAAATAGAAAAGAACGAGGTATTAATATACTATGGACTTATCATTAATTTTGGTAATAGTTCTTCTTGTAATACTTACCGTCGTTATCGTCAACCAACAAAGCAAATTAAAACTTATCGCTCAGCAAGCACTAAAAAACGAAGCTGATTTGAGCGGCAGGGAAGAATTACTTAAAAAAGAGGCGATGATTGCGGCAAAAGAGGCGTTACAACTAGAACAAGAAAAACTTAACGAAGAATTTAGAGAAAGACGTCAAGAAATAGCAAGAACCGAAGACAAATTGGCTAAAAGAGAGGATATGCTTGAAGATAAGATTCAAGAAAACACCGACAAAGAAGTCCGCTTGCAAAACAAAATTGACGAACTTTTAGAAAAAGAAGACTACTTGGCAGAAATTGTTCAAAAACAAACAACAGAGCTTGAAAGAATTTCAGGAATGTCAGCAGAAGAAGCTAAAAATGTCTTGATGGAACAATTAAAACACGATTTGGCGCAAGAACAAATGCAACTTATCCGTGAAAACGAAGCAAAAATAAAAGAAGATGCTCTTGAAAAATCAAAAGAAATTTTGACAACAACAATGCAACGTTGCATGATAGATCAAGTTGTTGAATCAACAGTATCAGTAGTTTCGCTTCCAAACGATGAAATGAAGGGTCGTATAATCGGCCGTGAAGGAAGAAACATCAGAACTCTTGAAACACTTACAGGTGTTGATTTAATCATTGATGACACACCTGAAGCGGTTGTTTTATCAAGTTTTGACCCTGTAAGACGTGAGATTGCAAAACTTGCGCTTGAAAAATTAATAACTGACGGACGTATTCACCCTGTTCGTATTGAAGAAATGGTTGAAAAAGCCCGTGAAGAAGTCGAAAAGAAAATATTTGAAGAAGGTGAAAACGCAGCACTTGACATGAATATCATGGGGCTTAACAAAGAGCTTACAAAGACTTTGGGTAGATTATATTATAGAACAAGCTTTGGTCAGAACGTTCTTAAGCACTCTTTGGAAGTCGGTCACATAGCAGGAATGCTTGCGGCTGAACTCGGTGCGAATGTTTATATCGCAAAAAGAGCAGGACTTCTGCACGACGTAGGTAAAGCGGTTGACCAAACTCAAGAAGGTACACACATCCAACTTGGGGTTGAGCTTGCAAGAAGATTCGGCGAAAAAGAAGAAATCGTTCACGCGATAGAAGCCCACCACGACGACGTTACAGCAAACACAATCGAAGCAGTTTTAGTCAAAATGGCTGATGCAATTTCTGCAGGCAGACCTGGCGCAAGACGTGATTCGCTTGAAATTTATATCAAACGTCTCAACAAAATTGAAGAGATTGTAAACAGCTACGACGGAATCAAACAATCCTTTGCAGTCCAAGCAGGACGTGAGGTTAGAGTCATTGTTGAATCAGAAAAATTCGATGATTTAGCTTCACAAAAACTTGCAAGAGACATCGCAAAGAAAATTGAAGATGAACTCGAATTCCCTGGTCAAATCCGAGTTTCAGTTGTGAGAGAATTCAGAGCAACAGAAATAGCTAAGTAGCAAATTATAAATGATAAATAGTAAATAGAGTTTAATTTCTATTTGCTATTTATCATCTAATATTTATTTTTTAGGGGTGTAATGGCAAAACAAATTAAAATAGTATTCTTCGGCGATATAGTCGGAAAACTCGGGCGCAAAGCAGCCGGAGATTTTTTGCTTGAGCTCAAGCAAAGCGACAGCGCACCTGATTTTGCGATTGCCAATGTCGAAAACGCATCTCACGGATTTGGACTATCAGAAAAAAATTATAACGAACTGTCCCAATATGGTTTTGACTGTTTCACATCAGGAAACCACATCTGGGATAAAAAAGAAATTTTCCAATACATCGATCACGCGGACAAACTTGTACGTCCAATCAATTACCCAAAAAAAACAAAAGGGGTTGGCTCAAGAATTTTTGAAGTCGGCGAACACAAAATAGGCGTCATAAACGCAATTGGCAGAACGTTTATGCAGCCTTGCGATTCTCCTTGGAGTACAGTTACCAAAGAAATCAAAAAGCTTAAAAAAATAACCCCGATAATTTTTATTGATTTTCACGCCGAAGCAACGGCTGAAAAAATTTGCTTTGGAAGATACTGCTCAGAACTTGGAGTGAGCGCGCTTGTCGGAACCCACACACATGTTCAGACAGCGGATGAAAAAGTTATAAACGATATGGCTTACATAACAGATGCCGGTGCTTGCGCAATAACAGACAGCGTTATAGGGATGGAATACAAAACATCTCTA